>JBDHZJ010000174.1:0-5573 GCA_039811825.1 Propionicimonas sp. | reverse complement strand
GTGCTGAGCACCTCGCCGGTGAGCGGGTGCAGGGTGGACAGCGCCTCGATCTCGTCGCCGAAGAACTCCACCCGTACCGCGTGCTCCTCGTACATCGGGAAGACCTCGACGGTGTCACCGTGCACCCGGAACGTGCCCCGGGTCGCGGCCAGGTCGTTGCGCACGTACTGGATGTCGACCAGCCGGCGCAGCAGCGTGTCGCGGTCGATCTCCTCGCCGACGCGCAGCCGGACCATGCGGTCGACGTACTCCTGCGGCGTGCCCAGGCCGTAGATCGCCGACACCGTGGCGACCACGACCACGTCGCGCCTGGTCAGCAGCGAGTTCGTGGCCGAGTGCCGCAGCCGCTCCACCTCCTCGTTCAGGGAGGAGTCCTTCTCGATGTAGGTGTCGGTCTGCGGGACGTACGCCTCGGGCTGGTAGTAGTCGTAGTACGAGACGAAGTACTCGACGGCGTTGTCGGGGAAGAACTGCCGCAACTCGTTCGCGAACTGGGCCGCGAGCGTCTTGTTCGGCTGCATCACCAGCAGGGGACGCTGCAGCCGCTCGGCCAGCCAGGCCACGGTGGCGGTCTTGCCGGTGCCGGTGGCGCCGAGCAGCACCACGTCGTTCTCGCCGGCCTCGAGCCGACGCTGGAGATCGTCGATCGCTGCCGGCTGGTCACCGGCCGGCTCGAAGTCGGCCACCACGTGGAAGGGCGCCACCCGGCGCTGGACATCGGTCACTGGTCGCACGGGGACGAGCATAGGCGTCGCCACCGACAACGCCCCCGGCGGCGAGGATCAGCCGACCGACTGGGTGGTGAGCACGACTCCGAGCATCTTGTCGGCGTCGGTGAAGCTGCTGTCCGGAGTGTTCTTCGTGAACAGGATCGTGGACAGCGTGGCCACTCCGTCGGTCGTGCGGACGGACGCGAACGTGACCACCGCCATCTGGGTGCTCTTGCCGTTCGACGTGGAGATGAAGGCCGCCGGGCACTGCGCCACCGCGAGGTTCTTCAGCTTGACGTCGACGTCCTTCGCGTCCCCGAACTTCGCGCCCGCGCTGTTGGCCAGCACCTGCCGGTTGTACGCGTCGCACAGCTGGCCGGCGTTCGTGTCCTCCTGCTGCTGCACCACGCGCGTGACCAGGACGGCCTTGCCGTCACTCACCGAGATCGCGCTCGAGGTCTGCTCATCGATGTCCCAGCCGTCGACCACGAAGAACTTCACGCCGTTGCCGAGGTCGACGAGGCTGCCGCCGGGGGAGGTGGTCGGCTCGTCGGTGGGTTCGGTGGTCGGCGACTCGGTGGCCGTGGGCTCCCCGGTCGGTTCGTCGGTGGGTTCCGTGGTCGCGGTCGGCACCGGCGAGGGTTGCGGGTCGACCGGGTCGGTCGGCGTCTGCCGGTTCGACATCATCAGCAGCACGGTGCCCGCGAGCACCAGCAGCACGACGAAGCCGATCACGATCAGCAGGATCTTGGAGGACGAGGCGCGCCCTCCGGGCGGCTGGCCACCACCCGTGGGGTAGCCGCCCTGGGGCTGGTAGGAGCCGGTCTGCGGGTACCCGGGCTGGCCCGGGTAGGCGCCCTGCGGCTGCTGCGGGTAGCCGGGCTGGCCCGGGTAGGCGGCCTGCGGCTGCTGCGGGTAGCCAGCCTGCGGCTGCTGCGGGTAGCCGGGCTGCGGCTCCTGCGGGTAGGCGGCCTGCGGCTGCTGCGGGTAACCGGGCTGCCCCTGCGCCGGGACGCCGGACTGGCCGGGCACCTGCGGGTTGTTCGGCTGGCTCATTCGTCGGCCCCTCGCTCCTCCGCCTCGGCCCCGGTCTCTGCGGTGCCTGCTTCGGGTGGCGCGGCCGCGGCCTCCTCGGGCGGCGGCGCGGCCATCGCGTCGGCCACGGCGACGACCGCGGCGGCCGGCTGCTTGGCCCACGACCTGGTCGCGACGCCGCAGGCGCTGCAGAACGCCGAGCCGGGGAGCAGCGGCATTTCGCACCGCGCGCAGAAGCCCATGTCGGCGTCCGTCGCGTGGTCGGCCTTCGCCGCGGCCTCCAGCGCCCCTTCGAGGAGCCCGGTCTGCAGCACGGTCCGCAGGCGCAGGATCAGCAGCGAGAGCACCAGCATGCCCCAGAGCACCTGCAGCACCAGCGAGAGGCTCTCGGTGCCGACGTAGCCGAGCAGGTAGGTGCCCGTGTTGAACAGGACGTTCGCGCCGATGGCGAGGCCGACCGCGCCGAAGTAGCGCGCAGTGAAGCCGTCGTAGCCCCGCCCGAGACCGGAGAACTCGGCCACGGCGAGGCCGGTGGCGGTGCCCATCACGAGGGGCTTGATGAAGCCCTCGAGGAAGACCAGGGACGCGAACTGGGCCGGCTGCGGGTCGACCAGCCCGCCGGTCAGGAGCGCCCAGTGCCGCACGAGCGTGTCGAAGCAGGCGTACGCCACGCCGCTGACCACGCCGAAGGTGACCCCGTCCATCAGGTCGTCGAACGCGGGACGGCTGGCGAGCACCACGGGGCCGAGCTGGCGGATCAGCTCGCCGACGACGGGCACCAGCACGGCCACGATCAGGAACGTGCCCCACTGCGGACCCGCGAGCAGCGTCCCGTCCGGTGCCCGCAGCGTGGACGTCAGGGGCAGCAGCGACGTCCACAGCAGCGTGAACAGGGCGGCCAGCAGGCCGGTCAGCGCGAACGCGAAACCGGTCACGGCCAGCGGCTCGTCCTCCCACAGGTTCACGTCGTAGAGGTAGGTGATGTACACGATCGGGATCGCGAACGCCGCGATCAGCACGGCGATCGGCATCGCCCCGAAGATCGCAGCGACCAGGGCGGCGACCAGGGTGATGGTGAACGCCGTGCGGTAGGTCTGCGGGTGGCGCCCGGCCTCGCGCGGCATGATCGAGGAGATCAGCGCGAAGGAGGCCACCGGCTCGTCCGGTGCCAGGGCGAAGCGGCGCTGGCCGCGGGTGTCCCCCGGAACCAGGTCGAGACCGCAGCGGTGGCAGAAATGGGCGGCGTCCGGAACGCCAGCGAGACAGCGCGAACAATCCATGAGGGCCTCCCGGGTCGACTTCGGGCTCAGCATAGGGGTGCGCGTCGGCGACGGGCAGTGTCTCGGACGGAGTCAGCCGGCCCGCGCGTCGCGCACCCGCACCCAGAGCCGGTCCACCTGCGCCTCGAGGTCGGCGAGGCTGCCGCCATTGGTGATCACGACGTCCGCGGCGGCCAGACGGGCCTCCCGGGACGCCTGCGCCGCCATCCGGGCGTGCGCCCCGGCCTCGTCGAGACCGTCCCGGTCACGGACGCGGGCGAGCTGTACCTCCTGCGGCACGTCCACCACCACGACCAGGTCGAAGGCGTCCTGCTGGCCGGTCTCCACGAGCAGCGGGATCACCTGGACCACCACTGCGCCGTCCGGTGCGGCGGCGGTCAGCTCCGCGGCGCGGGCCCGCACCGCGGGATGGAGGATCGCCTCCAGGTCGCGGCGTAGCCCCGGGTCGGCGAACACCAGCCGGCCCAGCGCGGGCCGGTCGAGGCTGCCGTCGGGAGCGAGCACGCCGGTGCCGAACCGCCGCACCACCGCGGCCAGGCCGGGGGTGCCGGGCTCGACCACCTCACGGGCCAGCCGGTCGGCGTCGATCACGACCGCGCCGCGGGCGGCCAGCAGGTCCGCGACGGTCGACTTGCCCGACGCGATCCCCCCGGTGAGCCCCATCAGCACGCGGCTCACGGTAGCCCGTAGGTGAGTTCGGTGACCATGGGCTGCGGCCTCCCCGCGGTCATCCGAACTCCCCCTCGAGCTGGTCGACCATGGCCCGGAGCTCGCCGGCGACCCGTCCGGACGCCTTCGCGGTCAGGACCTCGACCAGCAGCAGCGCGTCCCCGGCAGCGCTGATCCAGAGGTGGCCGGTCAGCCAGGCATTCTTGCCCCGGACCGTCCCCGCGGTGCGCACCGTCGCCCGCTGGACCTCCGCGTCGGAGTCGTCCACGGGCCCGCCGAGGGTTCCCCTGAACGCTCCGAGCCGGCGCTTGACCATGGGCTCGACCAGGTCGAGCGCCTGGTCGGAGCCGTAGGCCGTGAAGCTGTAGGCCTGGAGCCGGTTCGCGCCGTGGGTGAGGACCACCTCGTCGGCGGCCTCCCACGAATCGGCCCAGCCGTCGGGGACGTCCAGCACCCACGGCCCGATGGCGATCGAGGACACGTCCACGGTCTCCTCGCCCGGGTCGTACCCGCCGTCCTGGTACCCGCCGTCCTCGTACCCGCCCGGAAGGGCGGACTCCTCCGCCCTCAGGCCCACACTCAGGATGAACCCCACCACCGGCAGGCCGATGGCCAGGCCGATCACGGTGCGCCGGCTCGGTCCCTGCCCGGCCGGCGACGGCGACACCTGCGGCGGCCGGTACGCGGTCACGGGATAGTCCGGGGCGGGGCCCGCCGGGTCGGGCTGCTCCCAGGTCTGCGCGGGAGCAGGGACGGTCGGCCCGGGCGCCGGTCCGGCCTCCGCCGCCGGCGGGTACACCTCGAACCGGCCCTGGTCGCTCACTCGAAGCTCCTGCTCAGTTCCCCGATCATCCGCTGTGCGCCGTAGGCCTCCCCGGAGTTCGGTTCGGCGGCGAGGATCCGGAGGGCCAACAGCGCCTCGCCGTCGCCGTCGATCCACAGGTTGGCGATCAGTCGGGCATCGCGACCACCGAGCAGGCCGCTGCCGGCCAGGCTCGCCCGCTGGATGTCGGCTGTCGAGGCGTCCACGGCCTCACCCGTGCTGCCGGCATGGCCGATGGAGATGAGCGCGTTCCCGGTCAGGAGCTTCAGCCCGCCGTCGTCCACCGGCACGCCGACGCCGGGCTCGGGCGGGTAGTTCTCGAACCGCGTCGGCATCTGGCTCGTCACTGTGCTCCTCCGGGGGCGCGTGCCTCAATGATGCCAGCGACCCCGGAACGCGAACGTGCCCCCCACCGGAGTGGGGGGCACGTCGTACAGACTCGGTCAGCGGCTGCCGGTGAGCTTCTCGCGCAGCGCCTGCAGCGCCTCGTCGGAAGCCAGCGAGCCCTCGGGAGCGGCCTCGTCGGTCGTCCCGGAGGAGTACGCGGCGGCGCTGGCCTCGGCGACCGCGGCCTGCACGTCGGCAGCCTCGGCGTCCTCCACCTGCTTCTTGTGGGCCAGCCACCGGGCCTGGGCCTCGGCGTACTGCTGCTCCCACGCCCGCTGCTGCTCCTCGTAGCCGGCCTTCCACTCCTGGGTCTCCGGATCGAAGCCCTCGGGGTAGATGTAGTTGCCGGCGTCGTCGTAGGACGCGGTCATGCCGTACAGCGCCGGGTCGAAGTCGTCCGCGGCGACGTCGATGCCCTCGTTGGCCTGCTTGAGGCTCAGCGAGATCCGGCGACGCTCGAGGTCGATGTCGATGATCTTGACCATCACCTCGTCGTTGACGCTGACCACCTGCTCGGGGATCTCCACGTGGCGCTCGGCCAGCTCGGAGACGTGCACCAGGCCCTCGATGCCCTCCTCGACCCGGACGAAGCCACCGAACGGCACCAGCTTGGTGACCTTGCCGGGCACGATCTGGCCGATCTGGTGGGTCCGGGCGAAGGTCTGCCAC
>JBDHZJ010000173.1:0-5609 GCA_039811825.1 Propionicimonas sp. | reverse complement strand
CCGGTCGTCGCACGCATGCGCTCATCGTAGGCTGTTCGCGTGTGGTACGAGGTCTTCAAGAACGGGCTGTTCCGTCCCCTGTCCCGGTTCGGGTTCAAGGCGCGGGTCGAGGGCGCGCAGAACATCCCGGAAACGGGTGGTGCGCTGCTCGCCAGCAACCACCTCGCGGCCGGTGAGACGTTCATCCTGCCCGCGATGATCACGCGTCCGGTGATCTTCCCCGCCAAGGCCGAGTTGTTCGCCGGCAAGCGCGGGTTCGGCTCGAAGATCGTCGCCTGGTTCCTCAAGGCGGTCGGCATGGTGCCCCTGGACCGCTCCGGCGGCCGGGCCAGCCTGGACGGGCTCGCGCCGGCCGTGCAGGCGCTGCGCGACGGCGGCCTGGTCGGGATCTACCCCGAGGGCACCCGGTCCCCGGACGGCCGGCTCTACAAGGGACGCACCGGCGTGGCCCGGCTGGCGCTGACCGCCGGCGTCCCGGTGATCCCGGTGGCGGCGATCGGCACCCAGACCGTGCGCAACCGGATCGGCATCCCGTGGGTGCGCCGGCCCCGGTTCGTGATCGGCGAACCGCTCGACTTCACCGCCTACGCCGCGTTCCACGACGACCACAACGGGCTGCGCTGGGTCACCGACCAGGTGATGGGCGCGATCCAGGACCTCTCCGGCCAGACCTACGTCGACGCGTACGGCACCTCGGTGAAGAGCGGGTCGCTGTCGGCGGCCGAGGCGGACGCCCGCGTGCTGCCGCGTCCCGGCAACGGGGCCGCACCGCCCGCGCTGCCCGCGGGCGGGCTATCCTGACCGCCGTGTTGGAACCGATCCCGTCGCTGGCCGAACTGCACCGGATGGGCGCCGCCCAGCAGCCGGCCTATCCGGACGCGGGGGAGGTCGCCCGGGTGCTGGCCGAACTGCGCCGCCGTCCGCCGCTGGTGTTCGCCGGCGAGTGTGACGAACTGCGCGAGAAGGTGGCCGACGTGGCCGCCGGACGGTCGTTCATGCTGCAGGGCGGTGACTGCGCCGAGACCTTCGACACGGTGACCGCAGCGAACATCCGCAACAAGCTGCGGGTGCTGCTCAGCATGGCGGTCGTGCTCACCTACGCCGCCCAGGTGCCGGTGCTGAAGGTGGGCCGGATCGCCGGGCAGTACGCGAAGCCGCGTAGCCGCGACACCGAGACCCGCGGCGCCACCACGCTGCCCGCCTACCGCGGCGACGCCGTGAACGCGCTCGAATTCTCCCCGGCCGCGCGCGAGCCCAACCCGTCGCGACTGCTGGACGTGTACAACTACTCGGCGGCCACGCTGAACCTGCTGCGCGCTTTCGTCACCGGCGGCTACGCCGACCTGCGCGCGATGCACAGCTGGAACGCCGACTTCGTGCACAACTCGAACGTGGAGACGCGCTACGAGGAGCTGGCCGACGAGATCAGCCGTGCGCTGGCCTTCATGGTGGCCTGTGGTGTCGACAACGAGTCGTTCCGCACCGTCGACTTCTACTCCAGCCACGAGGCGCTGCTGCTCGAGTACGAGCACGCCCTGACCCGGATCGACTCGCGCACGGCCACGCCGTACAACACGTCCGCGCACCTGGTCTGGATCGGTGAGCGCACCCGCCAGCTGGACGGCGCCCACGTCGAGTACGCCCGGCACCTGCGGAACCCGATCGGGATCAAGATCGGTCCGAACACCTCCGCGGACGACATCGGCGCGCTCGTCGACCGGCTCGATCCCGACCACGAGCCCGGCCGGCTGACCATCATCACGCGGATGGGTGCGGGCCGGATCCGGGAGGCGCTGCCCCCGGTGATCGAGGCCGTCGAGTCCGGCGGACGCAAGGTGGCCTGGGTGTGCGACCCGATGCACGGCAACACCTTCGAGACCGCCACCGGCTACAAGACGCGGGCGTTCAGCCAGGTGGCCGACGAGCTGAACGGCTTCTTCGACGTGCACGAGGCGCTGGGCACCTGGCCCGGCGGGGTGCACATCGAACTGACCGGGGACGACGTGACCGAGTGCGTCGGCGGCGTCGGCGACCTCGCCGAGGCCGACCTGGCCAACCGGTACGAGACCGCCTGCGACCCGCGGCTGAACCGCAACCAGTCCCTCGAACTGGCCTTCCTGATCGCCGACCGGCTGACCAGCGGCCGGATCAGGCGGGTGAACCCGGTGCAGGAGTTCCAGGCGGAGGATTTCTAGCGGTCGCGACGGCTGCCCGTCCGCGGCGAGGAGGAACGTTGATCGACCTGCGCAGTGACACCCTCACCCGGCCCACGCCCGGCATGCTCGCCGCGATGGCGTCCGCGCCCGTGGGCGACGACGTGTACGGCGAGGACCCGACCGTGAACGCCCTCGAGGCGCGGGTCGCGGCGCTGCTGGGGCACGAGGCGGGGCTGTTCTGCACGACCGGGTCGATGGCGAACCTGCTCGGCGTGTGGTGCCTGGTGCAGCCCGGCCAGGAGGTCGTCTGCGACGTCCGCGCCCACATCGCACGGGCCGAGATGGGCGCCCATGCGGCGCTGCACGGCGTCACCATGCGCACCTGGGACTCGGCGGACGGGGTCACCGACGCGGCCACGATCGCCGGTGTGATCACGCCGGACGCCGGCCCGTACCTGGTCTCCACGGCCGCCGTCGCCCTGGAGAACACCCACAACTTCGGCGGCGGCACCGTCCAGCCGTACGACCACCTGGTCGAGGTCTCGGCGCTGTGCCGGGCAGCGGGCGTCGGCCTGCACCTGGACGGGGCCCGGCTGTGGAACGCCCACGTCGCCACCGGGGTGGCCCTGGCCGACTACGGCCGCCTGTTCGACACGGTGAACGTGTGCTTCTCCAAGGGCCTCGGCGCGCCGGTCGGCTCGATGCTGGTCTCCAGCGCGGAGAACATCGCCCGGGCCCGGGTGCAGCGCAAGCGGCTGGGCGGGGGCTGGCGGCAGGCCGGAGTGCTCGCCGCGGCCGCCGACCACGCCATCGACCACCACCTGCCGCGGTTGGGCGAGGACCACGTGGCCGCAGCCGCGTTCGCCGCCGAGGTCGTCGCCCTGGCGCCGGGGGCGGTGCAGCTGGCGTCCGTGACGACGAACATCGTGGTGCTCGACACCGGCCCGCTGTCCGGCGCCGACGTGGCCGCGAAGGCTGCCCGGGCCGGGGTGGCCGTCTCCGCGCTGGGCCCCCACATGGTGCGGGCCGTGACCCACCAGGAGGTGTCGGTCGAGGACGCCACGGCGGCCGGCCGGATCGTCGGCGGGGTGCTGGCAGGGTGAGGGCCGCCGTCCTCGGGTCGCCGATCGCGCACTCGCTGTCGCCGGTACTGCACAGCGTCGGCTATGCCGCGCTGGGGTTGGACGGGTGGGAGTACGGCCGCCACGAACTGGTCGCCGACCAGTTGCCGGGCTTCCTCGCCGGGCTGGACGACGAGTGGCGTGGCCTGAGCCTGACCATGCCGCTGAAGGAGGCCTGTCTGGCCGTGGCCGACGAGATCACGCCGCTGGCGCAGCGGGCCCGGGCGGGCAATACGCTCGTCCGGCGCCCGGACGGCGGGTGGCTGGCCGACAACACCGACGTGCCGGGCCTCGTGGCCGCGCTGCGTCCGGCGTGGGACCCGGCGTGGCGGCACGCGGCGGTGCTCGGCGCCGGGGCCACCGCACGTTCGGTCCTGCTGGCGCTGGCCGGTCTGGGCGTGACGTCGGTGGCCGTCTACGCCCGGAACCTCGAGAAGGCGGCCTCGATCGAGGCCTGGGCGCCGGCGGGGGTCGGCGTCAGTGTGCTGCCGCTGGCGCAGTGGACCTCCGACGACGCGCGCGTGGTCCTGTCCACGCTGCCCGGCGGAGCCGCGGACTCCTTCGAGGTGCCGGGCCCCCGGAACGGGCTGCTGTTCGACGCCGTCTACGCCGGCTGGCCGACGCCGCTCGCGCGGGCGGCCGGGGCGGCCGGCCTGACCGTCGTGGGCGGGCTCGACCTGCTGGTGCACCAGGCCGCGCTCCAGTTCGAGCTGTTCACCGGCCACGCGGCGCCGATCGAGGCGATGCTCGCCGCCGGCCGCGCGGCGCTGGAGGCCGCATGATCGTCCTGGTCGGGTTCATGGGGGCGGGCAAGACGACCGTGGGAAGGTTGCTCGCCGAGCGGCTCGGGATCCCGTTCGTCGACGCGGACGAGGCCGTCGTCGCGGCCGAGGGACGCAGCATCGCCGACATCTTCAGCACCGACGGCGAGCCCGGCTTCCGCGTCGTCGAGGCCGACCGGATCGCCGGACTGCTGGCTGGCGACGCGGTGGTGCTCGCGCTCGGCGGGGGAGCGCTGGGCACGCCCGCGGTCCGGGACGCCGTGGCCGGGCACCGGGTCGTGCTGCTCGACGTCCCGCTGGCCGAGGCACTGGCCCGGGTCGGTGCCGACGAGGGCCGTCCGATGCTCGCCCGGCCGGATCTCGCCGAGCTCTACGCCGGGCGCCAGCAGGCCTACCGCGACGCCGCGTCCGTGGTGGTGCCGGTCGCCGGACGCACGCCCGACCAGGTCGCGTCCGACGTGCTGGCCGCACTCGGCTGACCTCCGCCGAACGCCTCCGTTCCGGTCGAACGCCCCTGCGCAAGCGGAGGCGCTCGACCGGAACCGAGGCGTTCGATGCGGGTTGAGGGTCGGCGTGGGAGAGTAGGCCGCATGGACGTGCTGGTCATCAACGGGCCCAACCTGAACACCCTCGGCAGCCGCGAGCCGGAGATCTACGGCTCCACGACGCTGGCCGATATCGAGGCGGGGCTGCGCGCCCAGGCCGAGGCGTCGGGGCTCACCGTGGACACCTTCCAGAGCAACCACGAGGGCGCCATCGTCGACCGGCTGCACGTGGCGCGTACCGACGGCACCCGGTTCGTGATTATCAACCCCGGCGCGTTCACGCACACCTCGGTGGCGATCCGGGACGCCTTCGCCGCGGTCGCCATCCCGTTCTGCGAGGTGCACATCTCGAACGTGCACGCCCGCGAGGAATTCCGGAAGCACTCGTACCTGTCCGACCTGGCGGTGGGGGTCCTCACCGGGTTCGGGGCGTTCGGGTACACGATGGCCATGAGCTACGTGATTGAACAGCTGAGGGAGAACTGACATGCAGATCACCCATTTGGGGCACTCGGCCGTTCTTGTCGAGGTGGACGGCAGGCGGATCCTGATCGATCCGGGCAACTTCTCCGACGAGTGGCACGGACTGACCGACCTGGACGTGATCCTGGTCACCCACCTGCACCCGGACCACGTCGACCCCGAGCACGCGCCGGCGCTGGTGCGGGCGAACCCGCGGGCGCGCGTCCTGGTCGAACCGACGGTGCCGGACGTGGTGCCGCTGGACCGGGCAGAGTTGCTCGGCGCCGACACCAGCGTCGACCTGGGCGGGGTGCGGGTCGCGGCGGTCGGCGGCCTGCACGCCGTGATCCACAAGGACATCCCGCGGATCGGAAACGTGGGCCTGGTGATCTCGGCGGAGGGGGAGCCGACCCTGTTCCACCCGGGCGACAGCCTGGCCGCGATCCCGTCCGGCGTGGACGTCCTGGCCGTCCCCGCCTACGGCCCGTGGGCCGCGATGAAGGAGACCGTCGACTTCGCCCGCGAGGTGGCCGCCCCGATCGG
>JBDHZJ010000172.1:0-5622 GCA_039811825.1 Propionicimonas sp. | reverse complement strand
CGGGTGCTGCCCGGCGTCCGCTGGCGCCACCTGCCGCTGTGGCGCTACGCGCTGCTGTGGCGCAAGCCGTCAGGACAGCATTCAGACGAGCATCAGTAGCGTGCCGGCGACGATGATCGCCAGCCCGATGGCCGCCGTCCGGGTCACTTTCTCGTGCAGCACCCAGACCGAGAACCCGACGGTGAAGACGATGCTCAGCTTGTCGACGGGCGCGACGACGCTCGCGGGGCCGTCCTGCAGGGCCCGGAAGTAGCACAGCCAGGACGCGCCGGTCGCGAGCCCGGACAGGACGATGAACAGCAGGTCGCGGCGCGGCATCCGCCACGGCTGTTCGCGCCCGCGCCGGGTGAGGGCCACCATCAGCCAGGCCATCACCAGCACCACCGCGGTGCGGATCGCCGTGCCGAGGTTCGACTCCACCCCGACGATGCCCACCTTGCCGAGGATCGCGGTGAGCGCGGCGAAGACCGCGGACCCGATCGCCCACGGCAGCCAGTGCCAGCCCCCGTACGTCGCCTCCGCCGGGCGGGTGGCACCACCCGGTCGTCGCACCATCAGCCAGGTGCCGAGCCCGATCAGGGCCAGCCCCGGCAGCCGGGTGGCCAGGTGGTCGGTCTCGCCGAGGAACAGCATCGCGAACAGCACGGTGAGCACCAGGCTCGAGCGGTCCACCGGGGCAACCCGGTTCACCTCACCGAGTTGGAGCGCCCGGAAGTAGCACAGCCACGACCCGCCGGTGGCCAGGCCGGACAGCACCAGGAACACCAGCGTCGTGGTCGTCAGCGTGGCCAGTTGGCCCTGCGAGCCGACCAGGAACACCATCAGCCACGCCGCGGCCAGCACCACGATCGTCCGGACGGCCGTCGCCAGCGTCGAGTCGGTGTGCCGGACGCCGATCTTCGCCAGCACAGCGGTCAGCCCGGCGAACAGCGCCGCAGCGAACGCGAACCCGAGCCACATGCCGTCCTCCCGCCGGGCAGGCTACGCCCCTGACGGACGCCCTTCGTGACGCTTCCGGGTTCGTTCCTCACCCGGAAGCTCCTCAGGGAGCGGTGGGGTGAGACAGTCCCTGAGGAGCGAGCGCCAGCGAGCGTCACGAAGGGCCGCCGACGCCCTCAGGGAGCGGGGTGAAACTCAGGCGAGGCCGACGCTGGTCAGCCACTCCCCCGCGACCTTGTCGGCGTCCTGCTTCTCGGTCACGACCTTGCTGACCAGGCCGGCCAGGGTGGTGGTGTCGAGCTTCGCCGAGACGTCGTTGAGCGCGGCCGTCACCTCGGGGGTGGCCAGGTCCTTCGTGATCACCGGGATCACGTTCTGGGAACCGAAGAAGTTCTTCGTGTCCTCCAGCGGGACGAACCCGTTGGCCGTGATCGCCGGGTCGGTGGTGAACAGGTTCGCGGCCTGCACCTGCCCGTTCTTGAGCGCCTGCACGGTCAGCGGGCCGGCGGTGTCGAGCGCCTTGAAGCTCTTGAACTTCAGCCCGTAGGTCTTCTCCAGCCCCGGCACACCGTAGCTGCGCGTCTTCCACTCCGGCGGGCCGCCGAGCACCATGTCGCCGGCGTGCGGCACGAGATCTTCGATGGTCTTCAGGCCGTAGGAATCAGCCGTCTCCTTGGTGACAGTGATCGAGTCGTTGTCCTGGGCCGGTGCCGGGTCGAGCACGGTCAGCCCGGCGGGCAGCGACGACGTCAGCGCGGACACCGCGGCGTCCGTGGTGCTGGTGTCGGCGTCCGGGTTCAGGTACTTGGCGAGCGCCCCGGTGTACTCCGGCAGCAGGTTGATCTCGCCGTTCTCCAGCGCAGGGAGGTAGGTCTCGCGCGAGCCGATGTTCAGCTTGGTGCTCACCTGGACGCCCTTGGCCGCCAGCGCCTGCGCGTAGATCTGGGCGAGGAGCTCGTTCTCCGGGAAGTTGGCCGAACCGACGGTGACTGCGGTGGCCGCGGCCGAGCCGGACCCAGACGCCGCCGGGCTCTGGCTCTCCAGCGGGTTGCCCGACGAGCAGGCCACCAGGGACAGCGATGCGATGCTCGCCGCCACGATCATGCTGAGCTTCTTCATACGGGGTGTTCCTTCCATTTCCTTGTCAGCTGGCAAGTACCCCGGAGCGGGCCGCCGACCCGCGTCCGGACGTTCGTCGTGTGGTGCGCGGCGCGCCCAGTCCCGGGGAGACCGCCACTTTCTGGACGCCGGCGAAGGCCAGGTCGACCGCCATCGCCAGCGCGGCGACCAGCAGCGCTCCCCCGGCCATCTGGCCGTAGTCGCGGTAGGCCTGTCCGTCGATCAGGAACCGGCCGAGCCCGCCGAGGCTCACGGACGCGGCGAGCGTCGCGGTCGCGACCACCTGCAGCGCCGCCGAGCGCAGGCCGCCGAACACCAGCGGCAGTGCGCAGGGCAGCTCCACCCGGAACAGCACCTGCGCCGGGCGCATGCCCATGCCGCGGGCGGCGTCCCGTGCACCCGGGTCGACTCCGCCGACCCCGGCGTAGGCGCCGGCCATGATCGGCGGGATGGCGAGCACCACCAGGACGAAGATGGACGGCACCAGGAACGCGATGTCGCCGGCGAGCATCGGCCCGACCACCAGCACCGCGACGAACAGCAGGCCGAGCGTGGGCACCGAACGCATGCCGTTGACCGCGTTCACCAGGACCACGCGGCCACGTCCGGTGTGGCCGATCCACAGGCCCAGCGGGATGCCCACCAGCGCGGCCAGCAGCAGGGTGACGGCCGAGTAGGCGAGGTGCTCGACGATCCGCGCGGGGATGCCGTCGTAGCCCTGCCAGTTGGCGGGGTCGCCCAACCACGTCCACAACAGGTTCACGCCGGCACCCGCCTCAGCCAGGGGGTGGCGACCCGGGTCAGCCCGAGGATGGCCGCGTCGAGGACGGCGGCGAGCACCATGCAGGCGATGATCCCGACCACGATCGGGTCGACGAAGTCGCGGGCGAACCCGTCGGTGAACAGCGAGCCGAGCTGCGCGATGCCGAGCAGCGCGGCCACCGACACGATCGAGACGTTGCTGACCGCGGCGACCCGCAGCCCGGCCGAGATCACGGGCACCGCGAGCGGGAGCTCGACGGTGAAGAAGCGGCGCACCCGGCCGATACCCATCGCGGTCGCGGCCTGCAGCACCTCGTCGGGCACCGCGGCGAGGCCGTCCGCGACGGTGCGCACCAGCAGCGCGACCGTGTAGAGCGTGAGCGCGACCACGACGTTGAGCGGGTCGAGGATGCCGGTGCCGAGCACCAGCGGCATCAGGATGAACAGGGCGAGCGAAGGGATCGTGTAGAGCAGCCCGGCGCCCGCCACGACAGGTGCCCGCAGCCAGCGGAAACGGCGCGCCAGCCAGCCCAGCGGCAGGGCCAGCAGCAGGCCGATCACGAGCGGGACCACCGCGAGGACGGCGTGGGTGAGCGTGAGCGAAGCCACGTCGTCGACGTGGTCGAGGAACCAGCTCACGAATCGTCACCTCCCGGTTCGCGCTCGATCTCGGTCAACACGTCACGGGCGAGGACTGTTCCCACCAGCCGGCCGTCGGCGTCGACGAGCACGCCGCGCCGGCTGACGGCGGAGAGGGCGGCATCGAGCGCGGCCCGCAGCGAGCCGCCGACCGGGGCGACCGTGCCGCCGCGGTGCAGGTCGTCCGGCCCGACCGGCCCGGTGAGCCGGTCCGGTCGCACCCAGCCGACCGGCGCCTGTGCCTCGTCGACCACGAGCAGCCACTGCTCCCCGGACGCGACCCGCCGCGCCTCCTCGACCCCGGCGCCGAGGGCGACCGTGGGCTCGGCACGGATCCGCAGCGCCGGGGCGGCCTGGAAGGCGAGCCCCCGGTAGCCGCGATCCCGGCCGAGGAAGTCGGCCACGAAGTCGTCGGCGGGATCGGCGAGCAGGTCGGCCGGGCTGTCCAGTTGCGCGATCGTGCCGCCGACCCGCATCACGACCACCTGGTCGCCGAGCTTGATCGCCTCGTCGATGTCGTGGGTGACGAACACGATGGTCTTGTCGAGTTCGTCCTGCAGGCGCAGGAACTCGTCCTGCAACTGCTCGCGAACCACCGGGTCGACCGCGCTGAACGGCTCGTCCATCAGCATCACCGGAGGGTCGGCGGCAAGCGCCCGGGCCACGCCCACGCGCTGCTGCTGGCCGCCGGAGAGCTGGTTGGGGTACCGCTTGCCGAGCTCGGGGGCGAGCCCGACCCGTTCCATCAGCTCGGACGCGACGCTGCGCGCCCGGCGCCGGTCCCAGCCGAGCAGCAGCGGCACGGTGGCGATGTTGTCGATGATGGTGCGGTGCGGGAACAGGCCGCCGCTCTGGATCACGTAGCCGATGCCGCGGCGCAGTTCGTTCGCGTCCAGCGTGGCGGTGTCGCGTCCGTCGATCTCGATGGTGCCGGACGTGGGCTCGATCATCCGGTTGATCATGCGCAGCGTAGTGGTCTTGCCGCAGCCGGACGGGCCGACGAGCACGGTGATCCTGCCGGTCGGAGCAGTCATGCTGAGTCCCCCGACCGCGGTGGTGCCGCCGGGATAGGCCTTTGTCACGCCGGTGAAGGTGATCATCGAGGTCACTTCCTGCGTAGGGCGGCCGTCCTGCGCCGCCGAGGGACCGCCCTGCTGCGGCCCCGACACGGTCAGGGTACAGAGCCCCTCTGACAGCGCCGGCCGGGATCCCGCCCGGGTCGGGAAACGTCAGGTCTTCGTAAGCTCCGTCACACCGCTCAGTCGTCGCTGGGACGGTGGCGCAGGTCCCTGCGCAGTTCGGGCGGCAGCGCGAAGACGAGGTTCTCCTCGGTCAGCCGCTCCTCCACCGCCCGCGGGAAGCCCTGCTCGGTGAGGTAGTCGAGCACGCCCTGCACCAGCACGTCCGGCACCGACGCGCCGGAGGTGACGCCGACGGAGTCGACCCCCTCCAGCCAGGCCGGATCGATCTCACCGGCGTTGTCCACCCGGTAGGCGGCCTTCGCACCGGACTCGAGCGCGACCTCGACCAGGCGCACCGAGTTGGACGAGTTCCGGGAGCCGACCACGATCATCAGGTCGGAGTGGGCCGCGATCTGCTTCACCGCCGACTGCCGGTTCTGGGTGGCGTAGCAGATGTCGTCGCTGGGCGGGTCGATCAGGGCCGGGAACTTCTCCCGCAGCCGGCTGACCGTCTCCCAGGTCTCGTCCACGCTCAGCGTGGTCTGGCTGAGCCAGGCGACCCTGGCCGGGTCGTCCACCTCTACCGCGTCCGCGTCGTCGGGGTGCTGGACGAGGGTGATGTGCTCGGGCGCCTCACCGGTCGTCCCCTCGACCTCCTCGTGCCCGGCGTGGCCGATCAGCAGGATCTGGACGCCCTGTCCGGCGAACCGCTTGGCCTCGTTGTGCACCTTCGTCACCAGGGGGCAGGTCGCGTCGATCGTCTTCAGCCCGCGAGCCCCGGCCTCGGCGTGCACCTCGGGCGAGACCCCGTGCGCGGAGAACACGACGGTGGCGCCGGTCGGCACCTCGGCGAGCTCCTCCACGAAGATCGCGCCACGGGCCTCGAGGTCCTCCACCACGTGCTTGTTGTGCACGATCTGCTTGCGCACGTAGACGGGCGGGCCGTACACCTCCAGGGCCTTCTCGACGGTGACCACGGCCC
>JBDHZJ010000171.1:0-5630 GCA_039811825.1 Propionicimonas sp. | reverse complement strand
GACTGGATCTACTGGTGGGCCGGACGGCTGTGGGGCCGTGAACTGATCGAGGTGTGGTCGGGCCGCTCGGAGCGGGCCCGGCGGGTGAACGAGCGCGCCGCGAGGTTCGCCCGCAAGTACGAGACCCTCGCGCTCGCCGTGTCGCTGGTGCCGGGCGTGCCCGGCCGCGGCGTGATCGTCGCGGTGCTCGGGGAGGCCGGCACCAGCCTGGCGAAGTTCCTGACCGTGTCGCTGATCTCCTCGGCGGTGGTCGTCGGCGGGTGTCTGGCCGCCGGCTACTGGATCGGGAAGCCCGCCGTGGCCCTGATGCAGACCTACGGCAATTACCTGTGGTACGTCTCCCTGGCGCTGCTGGTGTTCGTGGTGCTCCAGGGATGGTGGAGGCAGCGGGGGCGTCCGGCGGCCGGCTGACCGGCTCGAACCTTCGCGAGCTGGCTGAGGACGCGGTCCCCCGGCGATCTCAGCCAGGTTTGTGGCCGAGGACGGTGGCGAGGGCGCTCGCCAGTTGCTCCGGCGCAAATAGCCAGACCAACGCACCCCATGGTTGCTCGACCAGCGGACGGCCCGGGGCACGGGCGCGCAGGGCGCGCGCGAAGGCGTCCCGATCCTGGCTGAGCCAGACCGTGGTGTCGAGGTCGGGCCGTTTCCAGGTGGATAGCCAGTTCAGTCGCTCCGGATCGCGTGGCTGCAGGCCGAGGCCAAGGTCGTAGGGCTGGCGCTCCTCCTCCGCCGCCCGCCAGACCCGCGCGTATTCGGCCTGGAGGCGTGGGTCGTCGGTGAGCTGGATCGCCGCGGCGAGGTAGAACGCATCCGGGAACGGGCCTCGCGGGTCCGCGTCCATCGCGCCCGGCGGGAGCGCCGCCACCCCCCGGGTCAGCCGCTCCCCAGATCGGTCGGCGCGATGCGCGGCGGCCAGTTCCCGGTCACCCGCGACGATGTGGGGCGGGTCGACGAGGACGGCGCTTTCCGCCCGTCCCGCGGCCACCAGACCGGCAGCGACGGACGCGCCGTGGCCGAAGCCCACGACGCTGCCCCAGGACGCCCCACCGTTGAGGAGTTCGTCGAGCTCACTCTCGGCCTGCAGGGCGCCAACCGGGGTGCGCACCGGGCTCGCCGGACGCACGACGACCTCGTCACCGAGGGCCCCTGCGACTCCGGCGAGGGCGTGCGGTCCGAGCTGCGGATCGATCAGGAGGTGCGCCATGACTGTCAAAAGTACTTGGCGCACTTGAGCGCGCAGCTCACGCCGAGGTAGCCCGCGCACAGGAAACACTCGAGCGTGTTCAGCAAGGCGCAGTCGACGATGCAGTCGAACTCGACCTCCGAGCCCAGGCAGTTGACGAAGCACTTGGAGAAGCGTGACACGCTCATCGGGGTCGCCTCGGCCACGGTCGCATTCGCAGTACCCCGGACGGCAAGATGGCGGCCGGAGCGGGTGATCTGCGCGAACCGCACGCCTTCCAGCGTCGAGTAGGCCAGACCGGCCGAGGCGCCATCGACGACGAACGCCTGCTCCGGAAGGCTGAGCGGGATCATCAGGACACCACCGTCGGGGAGGACGAGCGCGTGCGCGTCGACCGAGCCGTCTGAGATCCGGTAGCCGCGGGTCGCCGCCGCGGCCCGGCGGGTGCGGGTGTTGACGGCGGCGATGCTCTTGGCGAGTTCGGCGCTGGTCAGCGCGCGACGGCTCCTGCCGGTCGCCGCAGCGGCAGGAGGGATACCGACCGGAACCGCCAGCCCGCCGAGGAGGCCGCCGAGCAGGAGTGAGCGGCGAGTACCGTCCACCCGCTCCTGGCGGGCCCGCGACTCCGCGAGGAGCAGCGCGACCCAGCGGTGGGCCCGTCGCCAGCCGAGGTGCCGGGCCAGGCGGAGTCTCATCGACCAGCCGGTGCGGATCCGCGTCGTCCCGGACGGATCGGCCTCGACCAGGCACGGGGCGAGCTCCCGGGTGCCGAGGGTGAGCGACTCGGCGCTGTCCAGGTCGATCATCCGGATGCCGGGGATCTGCTGCACCTCCCTGCCCAGGGTGCTGCACGGGACGCACGCGGCGTCCACGACGAGAATCAGTTCGGACACTTCACTCCTCCGATCGGGGTTCGTGCGATCCAGCCAAACGCTGGACATCGCGGGTGCCAAGAGATCGGGGGGATGAGTTCACCTTCGGTCAGCGAGGACTGGCCGAAGGTGAAGGTTTGGCTCCAGCTGGTCCGGGGCTGCTCTCGGAGCCGCGTGGGAGAATCGAACTCCCGACAGCCGATTTACAAGATCGGGGCTCTGCCAACTGAGCTAACGCGGCGTGGGCTCTCGCCCGGCGCACCATTGTGCCAAACCCGGGCGCCGATCGCTGGGTTCAGGTGCGCAGAACGATGTCGGCCAGGTCACGCGGGTGGTCCGCGAGCCAGTGGGCGGCCTCCTGGGCGGCCCAGTCGTCCCAGTGGGAGGCGAAGGTCGCGCCGTCCCGCGCCAGCGCACGATGGCGGCGGGTCACCGCGTCCACGTCGAGCCAGAGCGCCAGTCCCGCCAGCGGCCGGCTGGCCGGGGTGAGCGCGCCGCAGCCCTCCACGACCAGCGGAGCGGACGCGTCCAGCGCGCGCCACGCTCCGGGGCGTCCGGCGGCCCAGTCCCAGGTTCGGAACCCGGACCCGGTGATCACCCGCGGCACCTGGGCCGAGCCGGCGGCGAGCCCGCCCCAGCCCGGGTAGAGCTCGTCCAGCCCCACCACCTGCACGGGCCGGTCGTCCGGCCAGGCGGCGGCCAGCGCGGCGGCGAGGCTGGTCTTGCCCGAGCCCGCGCCGCCGTCGATCAGCAGGACGGGGCGGGCGTCGGCCTCGACCAGCCGGTGCAGCGCGGCGAGGACGGAGCCGGGAACCTCACCTCCGACGGCAGCCGATGGACCGGAACGGGGGCGGCCCGGCTCCGTACCCTGCGTCATCTCAGCGCAGGCCGGACGCCGTCACGAACCCGACCGCGTCGCCGGAGAGCCTCGCGCTGGTGTCGGCGGCCGGCAGGAACGCGGAGTCGCCCTTGTCGAGGTGCAGCGACGGGCCGTCCACGGCGAGGTCGGCCGTGCCTGCGGTGACCAGCAGGATCCGGGCCGAACCGCTGCCGGGCAGTTCCACCGTCGCCCCGCCGGACGGCGTCACCCGCCACACGTCGAACTCCGGGCAGGGGGTGAGGTAGCGGTCGACGCCGTCGGCGATGCGCTCGGGACGCGTCACCTCGGGCTCGCCCGAGGCGAAGTCGACGACCTTGATCAGCTCGCTGACGTCGACGTGCTTGGGGGTGAGGCCGCCGCGGATCACGTTGTCGGAGTTGGCCATCACCTCGATGCCCGTCCCGCGCAGGTGGGCGTGCATGTGGCCGGCAGGCACGAACACGGCCTCGCCCGGCCGCAGCACGACGCGGTTCATCAGCAGCGCGGCCAGGATGCCGGGATCGGCGGGGAAGACCTCGTCCAGCTCGATCACCGTGCGGGCGAAGTCGCCGAGTTCGCCGTCGTCGTCCTTGTGCTGCATGGCTGCAGCGCAGACCAGCTCGGAGAGCTTCGCGCGCTCGCCGTCCAGGCTGAGCACGTCGAGGAACACCTCGGCGAGCGCGGCCGGGCCCTTCCGCTCGGTGAGCGGCCCGATCACGGACGCGAGCTCCTCGGCCACGCCGAGACCGGCGAACAGGGCAGCGGTGCGCTTCGGGTCGCGGAACCCGGACAGGGTGTGGAACTCGTCCAGTGCGATCAGCAACTCGGGCTTGGGCCAGTCGTCGCGGTAGGTGCGCTCGGGGGCGTCCAGGGCGAGGCCGGCCTCGTTCTCACGGCTGAAGCCCTCCTGGGCCTGGTCGCGGGACGGGTGCACCTGCAGCGAGAGGGCGTGCCGGGCCGAGAGCACCTTCATCAGGTAGGGCAACTGGTCGCCGAACCTGTCCCGGCTGGGCTGGCCGATCAGGTCGGGGTGCTCGCGGACGACCGCGTCCAGCTTCGCCCCGTCGAGTTCGGACGGCGAGAGCGGGTGGGCGCCGAGCCAGTACTCGGCGACGGGTTGGCCGTCCGCGGGGACGCCCAGCAGGTCGGGGATCGCATCGGTGGTACCCCACGCGTAGTGCTGGACCGTGCCGTGCAGCAACTGCATCGAGCATCCTCACTTCATCGACGTCATGATCTGCCCGCGGGCCGTCGTCCACTCTATCCCGAGCCGCGCCGGCGACGCCCACCGATCCGGGGCCCGACGAATGACATCGATGTGGTTCGCGGGTACTCTGGGGCACATGTCCGACCCCATGGCCGTCACTCCGGCCGAACTCACGGCCCAGCAGGCAGGCCTGCTCGACTTCGAGAAGCAGTGGTGGTCGTTGCCGGGGTCGAAGGAGTCGGAGATCCGCGAGCGGTTCGACATCTCGCCCACCCGTTACTACCAGCTGCTGAACGCGCTGATCGACAGCGAGGCCGCGCTCGCCTACGACCCGCTGCTGGTCAAGCGCCTGCGCCGGCTGCGAACCACCCGGCAGAAGGAGCGCACCGCGCGCCGCCTGGGCGTGAACCTGAAGGTCTGATCACGCCGCCACCCGCTGCACCACCTCGACCAGGTGCCCGTCGGGGTCGGTGACCCACGCGATCAGCAGGTCGTCCGGCCACGGCTGCGGCTCGTGCAACGGGGTGGCACCCAGTTCGACCAGCCGCTCGAAGCCCGCGCCGGCGTCGTCGGTCCACAGCACCACCGCTGCGCGCTGGCCGGACGTGACCGGATCCAGCCAGTGCTCCTCCCGCGTCGACCTCGCGGTCGAGAGACCGAGCCGGCAGCCGTCCAGCTCGAGGTCGACGTGGCTCGGATCGTCCCCGGCGGGCACGCGGGACACCTCGCGGAAACCGGCCGCCGTGTAGAACGCGACCGTCCGCTTCAGGTGCCGGGTGAACAACACGACCTGCGGAGTGCGGAACATCCCCCCATCCTGATCCGTGCCCACCGCTCCGGCAAGGGTCGCTCAGCGCGCCAGGTGCAGGGCGCGGGCGATCCGGCGCAGGCCGGCGTTGCTGACCGGGGCCTCGGCGTAGCCGCCGCGGGCCAGTCCCGCGTCCCGCTCGAACCAGTTGCCGGACGCCGGGTCTCCGCGACGCAGCCATGACCAGCCTGACGCCACCGCGTACAACGGCAGGAACGGCAGACCGAGGCTCCAGAAGTACTGCCAGCTGTGCCGCGCCTCGTGCGCGACGGTGCCCGGCTGCCGAAGTTCCACCCCCGCGAGCAGCCCGTGCGGCACCAGCACCACGTTGCCCACCGTGAACGCGCCGGCCTTCGGCAGCGGCAGCCGGTAGCCCTCCGCCACGACCAGCGCCTCGGGCCCGCGGCGCAGGCTCGATCGCCCGGCGGCGGCGATCGCCAGGCCCAGCAGCGTGGAGAGGTTCAGCACGTTGCCGGCCGCGCGCACCCAGTGGCGGGGACGGGTCCCGTCCGCCGCCGGTGTGGGCGCAGTGCTCGGCATGCCGCAATTCTGCCGTGGTTCCGGGCCGGTGCGCGGTTAGGCTGACCGCGGAGGTGCGGGATGCAGGCTGCCAGGCTCGGCCATGTGCTGATCGTCGACGACGAGGCGGTGCTCGCCGGCGTCGTCGCGTCCTACCTCGACCGGGCCGGTTTCGACACCAC
>JBDHZJ010000170.1:0-5682 GCA_039811825.1 Propionicimonas sp. | reverse complement strand
CGCCGCGGCAGCAGCTGCTTGAGGTAGCCGAGCAGGAAGTCGATGTTCAGGCTGCGCTCGTGCGCCTCGTCGATGATGATCGTGTCGTAGCGCCGCAGGTCGCGATCGTGGGAGATCTCGGCCAGCAGGATGCCGTCGGTCATCACCTTGATCCGGGTGTCACGGCTGCGCTGGCTGGAGAAGCGCACCTGGAAGCCCACGGTGCGGCCCAGGTCCTCGCCCAGCTCCTCGGCCATCCGGGCAGCGACGCTGCGGGCGGCGATCCGGCGCGGCTGGGTGTGCCCGATCCGTTCCCGTCCGGCGAGCAGGCAGATCTTCGGCAGTTGGGTGGTCTTGCCCGAGCCGGTCTCCCCCGCCACGACCAACACCTGGTGGCTGCGCAGCGCCTCGGCGATCTCCTCGACGTGGGCGCTGATCGGCAGCGCCTCGTCGAAGGCGATCGCGGGCTGGTCAGGGGTCATAGCCGGCCAAGCCTACGCCGCCCGGCCGCGCCGGTCCCTCAGGAGCCGTGGCTGTCCTTGGGCCGGATCACGCCGACCGGGCAGCGGGCGTGGCTGAGCAGGCCCCGGATCAGGCCTCCGACCGAGTAGGTCGGGAAGGACGCGTGCACCTCGACCACGAGCAGGTCCAGTTCCTCGCTGCGCGCGGTGAGCACGTCCAGCGGATTGCCGTAGGACACCTCGAGGGACACGTCGACGTCCGGGAAGTCCTCGGTGATCTCGGAGACCATGTCGGTCATCCGGGCCTGGGTGACCTGGACGGCGGCCTGTTCCTGCTCCGGTGTCGGGTGCCCGCCGCTGAACCAGCGTCCCTGCGGCGCCCGGCAGACGCTCACCACGACGACCCGTCCGCCCTGGTCTGCGCACTCGCTGAGCGCCCACTCCAGGGCCACGGCGCCGCGCGCGGCCGTGTCCACACCGACGCCGATCACGCCGGTCGGCTCGTCCCGGGCGACGTCCTGGTCGGAGACCACGACCACCGGGCAGTGCGATGTGCCCGCGATGCCGACGGTCGTCGAGCCCGCGAACAGCTTCTCGCCGGCCTCGCCGGAGCGGCGCCCGACCACCACCAGGGACGCCTGCTCGCTCAGCCGGGCCAGGGCCGCCGCAGGGTTGCCCAGCACGACATCGGTCCGGACGCGGTTTCGCGGCAGCCCCGCGGCGAGCGCTTCCTCGACGGCCTGGCCGAGCATGGCTGCCGCGGCGTCCTTGATCTGCTCGGGGTCGAACACCACGCCCCACGCGCTGTTGATGACGATGTCGTCGACGGCGTGCACGAGCACCAGTTCCGCGTTCCGCTGCTTCGCCTCGGCTATGCCGCGGGCCAGCGCACGCGCGGCGTCGTCGGAACCGTCGAACCCGACCACGACCCGGGCCGGGCCCACGTACGGCTTGAGCATCTCAACTCCTCGGATGGTCGGACGAGACGGCGCGGCCGGTGTAGGCGGTCGGAGTGACCACCACGGCCAGCGACCGTCGACCCGGGGCCCACGGTGTCGGCAGGATCGGCTGGTGCAGCGCCGGTGCCTCGGTCGCCTCGCCGCGCACCACCACGCTCCAGCCGGTGGCGGTGGGCACGTCGATGTCGTCCACCTCGAAGAGGACGCGCATCGATCGCGCCAGTTCGCCCAGCACGGATTCGGGATCGACCCGGAAGTAGATCCGCTCGCCCGAGACGACGTAGGTGACCGGGAGCGCCTGCAAGCCCTCTCCGGACAGCCAGACCACCCGGCCGACGCTGTGGCCGCGCACCAGGTGTCGGCACTCGTCCCCGGAGAGTCGGGTGAAATGGCCGCTTTCCATCGGGCGCATGCTAGCGGCTCCGGCTCCCCGCGGACGAGGGAACCGCCGAAGTGACGCCGGATCCGTCCCTTTCCGGTTCGCGGGGACGGTTCCTTTCCGGTTCGCGGGGACGGTTCCTTTCCGGTTCACGGGGACGGTTCCATTCCGGTTCACGGGGACGGTTCCATTCCGGTTCACCGCCGAGCCATCCACCCCAGGTCCGTCCCCATTCCGGTTCGGCGAGGTATCGCTGCTTGTCAGCGGGTGAACGGTAAAGGAACCGTCCCCGGTTGCGAGAACCGTCCCCATTCCGGTTCAGAGAACCGTCCCCATTCCGGTTCACGGGGACGGTTCCATTCCGGTTCACTCAGCGCAACCAGGTGGAGGCGGCGACGATCACCGGGATCGAGGCGATCGTCGAGACGAAGATGGCGTCGCGCGCGAGCAGGGTGCGCACGTGGTAGCGGCTGGCGATCAGGTAGATGTTCTGGGCGGTCGGCAGCGCGGCGATCACGGTCACGGCCAGCAGGTCGGCCGGACGCAGGTGGAACACCCAGGCGCCGAGCACCAGCGCGATCGCGGGGTGCAGCAGCACCTTGATCGGCGCGGCCAGGGCGAGCTCACCGACGTGCGGCCCGCGACCGGGCAGCGGGTCGAGGCGCAGCGAGATGCCGAACGCGATCAGCATCGCCGGGACCGTGACCTGGCCGACCATCTCGATCGGCTGCCAGACCACCTCGGGCAGGTCGAGGTGGAGCAGGTTGAAGGCCAGGCCGGCAAGCGTGCCCACGGTGATCGGGTTGCGCAGCGGCAGGGTGAGGTAGCGGGCCCAGCTGAGCGTGCGGCCGTCCTTCCGGGCCGCGGACAGGTCCAGCAACGCCAGTGCCGCCGGCTGCATGATCGCCGTCTGCAGCAGCAGGATCGGCGCCATCCAAGTCATGTCGCCGAGTACGTAGGCCGCGACCGGGAGGCCGAGGTTGCCGGCGTTGGTGTAGACCGAGCAGAGCGTTCCGACCACCCGGCTGGGCAGGTCACCGCGTCCGAACAGCACCCGGGCCAGCATTAGGTACACGATCGCGCCGAGGGCGATGGCGAGCGTGGACACGGCGAGCGTCGCGCTGAACAGGTGCCCGGGATTGGCCCGGGCGACCAGCGAGAACAGCAGGGCGGGGGACGCGACGGTGAACGCGACCCGGGACAGCATCCGGCGGTGGGCCTCGTTGAGGACGCGGAAGTACGCCACCACCCAGCCGACCCCGATCACCGACCAGATGGTGAGGTATCCGCTCAGGGCCGCCTGCACCCGGTCAGCGTAGGCTCGCCCGATCTCCGGGTGGTCAGGATCTCACGCGCCCACAGCCGCACGAGATTCCCACAACTCGGCGGGGTGGGACGGCGAGGCGGCCGCATGACCCCTTGTGCCTAGGATGTCCCGGTGCCCGCACGCAACCACCTGATCGATCTCGCCCGGATCGCGGCGATGCTGATCGTGGTGGTCTTCCACGCCCTGCTGTGGCAGGTGCTCCTGGTGGACGGGCAGGTGCAGGTGGTGCCGTGGGCCCCGGGCCCGGTGTGGTGGGCGATCAGCTGGGTCATGACCATCGTGCCGGTGTTCTTCGTTGCTGCCGGCTATGCCAACGCCGTCGTCGTGGACACCTGGCGGACCACCGGCACGCCGTACTCCGCCTTCCTCACCCACCGGGGCAGCCGCCTGCTCGGGCCCATGACCGTGTTCATGGTGATGTTCTCCGGCGTCGGCACGATCGCGGCGTGGGCGGGCTGGCTCCCGGACGCCGTCCTGCGCAGCACCCAGTTCGCGCAGCTGCTCTGGTTCGCGGTGGTCTACCAGTTGCTGCTGGGGGCCGCTCCGCTCGCGGTGTGGCTGCACGACCGCTTCGGCGGCTGGGTGATGCTGCCGCTCCTGGTCGGCGCGATCGCCGTCGACGTCGCCGTGCGGACCACCGGCGACCTCGGCCTGCAGTGGCTGAACCTCGCCCTCGTCTGGCCGCTCGCGCACCAGTGGGGCATCGCCTACCACCGCGGCTGGTTCCGTACTTGGTCGGGCGGGCGGCTGGTCGCCGTCCTCGTCGCAGCCCTCGCGCTGATCGCCGTCCTCGTCTTCGGGTTGGGTTACCCGCCCGCCGCTCCGGCGTGGGCCGATGTCCTGGTGGCGAACCTGCTGCCGCCCACGCTCGCCATCCTGCTGTTGGGGCTGGCCCAGACCTGCGCGCTCGCGCTGCTGGAGCGGGCCGGGGTCGCCCGTCGGCTGAGCGCGCGCGCGTCCGGCCTCGTACGACTCACCAACGCCCTGCTCCTGACCATCTACCTGTGGCAGGTCCCCGCCATCGTGGTGGGTGCAGGCCTCACGATCGGGCTGTCGTTGCTGCTGCCCCCGCTGACACCGGTCCTGATGAGCCCGCTCATGCTGATCGCCGTGGTGCTGGCCCTGCTCGCGGTCGCCGCACCCGGGATCGCCCGGCTGGACGCGCGCTGCATCCCGCGGCGCGGACCGGGCCCCGCGCCCCGCGGGCTCGCCGAGGCGGGCTACGCCCTGTTCGCGGCCGGCACCTGGGCGGTCTGGCAGTTCGGTGCGGTGCTGCACCCCGGCGATCCGGCGGCGATCGCGGCCGTTGCGGTCTTCGCGCTCGGTGTCGCGCTGCTGCGCCGGGCCACAACTACCTAGGGGGTGTCGGCGCTGCTCGTCCGCCGCTGGTCCGCTGACTAAGCTGGCCCCCGGAACGAGCGGTGGAGGCTGTATGGACCCGACCCAGTGGGGCGTGCCGTTCCCCCTCGCCGTCGCCGCCCTGTTCGTGATCGTGATGTTGCGTGCGAACGGCACCTACTGGCTCGGCCGGTTGGGCACCGCGGGCGTCCGGCACACCAGGCTGGCCCGACTGCTCGACTCCCCCGGCTACGTGCGGGCCACCGAGCGCATCGACCGCTTCGGTGCCCCGGTGGTCGCGGTCTCGTTCCTGACCATCGGCTTCCAGACCCTGGCGAACCTCGCCGCGGGCGCGACCGGCATGAAGCTGCGGCACTACCTGCCCGCCGTGACCATCGGCTCGGTGGCGTGGGCACTGCTCTACGCCACCCTCGGCACGGTCGGGGTGGACCTGTTCGGACGCCTCTGGGCCGTCTCGCCGCTCCTGGCGATCGCCCTGGTCGTCGTCGCGGTCGCCGCGATCGCCGGCTACGTGCTCTGGCAGGCGCGGCGACGGACGCGAACCACGCCCGAACCACAGGCGACCGACAGTTCCGTCGCCTAGCATTCCGTCATGGCCGAGATCCGGAAGTTCGACCCCGCCGCAGGCAACGCGATCGCCCAGGCCCTGAAGGCCGCGATGGGTGAGCCGGTGCGGCCGAACCAGCCCGGCGCGCCGACCACGCCCCGCGCGCAGGAACCTGCGGCGCCGACGACCACATCGTGGGTGTCGCTGCGGGTGACGAAGCAGGAAGTCGAAGAGCCCGACGAGGACTGACCGGCGTGGACGCACTGTCGTTCACAGCCGAGCTGTGGTGCGAGTCGGGTGGCACCTGGCGGTTCGTCACCGTGCCCGGGGATCTCTCCGACGTGATCCGGTTCGAGTCCGGCCCACCGTCCGGCTTCGGCGCGGTGAGGGTGGAGGCGACGGTGGGTGGCACCACCTGGCGGACGTCGGTGTTCCCGTCCGCCGGACGCGGCGCCTACGTGTTGCCGATGAAGGCCGCCGTCCGGCGCGCCGAGGACCTCGAGGACGGCGATCCCGTGCCCGTCACACTGCGCCTGGTCGAACGCTGAAACGACAACCGGCCGACCCCCTCGGGGCCGGCCGGTTCTCGTCGGTGCTCAGCTGCAGCCGCTGGTGGCGCCGCAACCCTCGCAGATGTAGCAGGAGCCGGAGCGCCGCATCTTCGTGCCGCA
>JBDHZJ010000169.1:0-5697 GCA_039811825.1 Propionicimonas sp. | reverse complement strand
GAGCGGAACGTGATCGACACCGACCTCGCCGAGTGGCTGAGCCACTACAAGTTCAAGGGCGACGTGTGGGGCTACCCCGAGGGCGAGGTGTACTTCCCCGGCTCGCCCCTGCTGGTCGTGGAGGGCACCTTCGCCGAGACCAGCATCCTCGAGACCCTGCTGCTGAGCATCTACAACTACGACTGCGCCGTGGCCGCCGCCGCGTCCCGGATGACGGCGATGGCGGGCGAGCGCCCCTGCATCGAGATGGGCAGCCGCCGCACCAACGAGTACGCGGCGGTGGCCGCGGCCCGGGCCGCCTACGTGGCGGGGTTCGCGTCCACGTCCAACCTCGAGGCGGGGCGCCACTACGGCATTCCCACCACCGGGACGGCCGCGCACTCGTTCACGCTGCTGCACGACAGCGAGGAGGAGGCGTTCCGGGCCCAGCTGAAGACCCTCGGCAAGGGCACCACGCTGCTGGTCGACACCTACGACATCGAGGAGGCCGTGCGCACCGGCGTCCGGCTGAGCAAGGGCAAGCTGGGCGCGATCCGGCTCGACTCCGGCGACCTCGCCGAGCAGGCCGCGGACGTCCGGGCGCTGCTCGACTCGCTGGGGGCCACGAAGACCAGGATCATCGTCACCTCCGACCTCGACGAGTACCAGATCGCCGCCCTGCGGGCCGCCCCCGTGGACGGCTACGGCGTGGGCACCTCGCTGGTCACCGGCTCCGGCGCCCCGACCTGCGGCTTCGTGTACAAGCTGGTCGCCCGCGCAGCGTCCGAGGACAGGGACGCCGAACTGCTGCCGGTGGCCAAGAAGAGCAGCGGCAAGACCTCCGTCGGCGGCCGCAAGTACGCGCTGCGCCGGATCGGGAGAAAGTGCCGGGCCGAGGCCGAGGTCGTCGGTATCGGCACCGCGCCCGAGAACGACGGCAACGACCGCCCGCTGCTGGTGCAGCTGATGGCGAAGGGACGCCCGATCGGGCGCGAGCCCCTGGAGGCCGCCCGGGAGCGCCACCTCGCGGCCCGGGCGGAACTGCCGCAGTCGGCCCTGAAGATGAGCAAGGGCGAGCCCGCGCTGCCCACGATCCTGCTGGACGAGGCGGGCGGCCCGGCGGACAACCCGTACGCGAAGGAGCCGGAGAGGACGGAGGAGGTCCGATGAGCAGGGCGCTGATCGTCGTCGACGTGCAGAACGACTTCTGCGAGGGCGGGTCGCTGGCGGTGGCCGGAGGCGCCGCCGTCGCCGGCCACGTCGCCGAACTGCTGGCCGGCGACCACGGCTACGACCAGGTCGTGGCCACCCGCGACCACCACATCGACCCGGGCGACCACTTCTCCCCCACCCCGGACTACGTCGACTCCTGGCCCGTGCACTGCGTGGCGGGCACGCCCGGCGCCGACCTGCACCCGGCGCTGGCCGCCACCGGCTTCGACGCCGTCTTCGACAAGGGCGAGTACGCGGCCGCCTACTCCGGCTTCGAAGGCGCCTGCGGCGGCGAGGGCCTGGCCGAATGGCTCGCCGACCACGACGTCGAGCAGGTGGACGTGGTCGGCATCGCGACCGACTACTGCGTCCGGGCCACCGCACTGGACGCGGCGAAGGCCGGCCTCGCCGTCCGGGTCCGGCTCGACCTGACCGCAGCGGTCGCGCCCGACCGGCTCGGCACCACGATGGCGGACTTCGCCGCGGCCGGGATCGAGGTGACCGGATGAGGACCGTCGCCTGGGCCGAGGGCGCCTGGACCAACCCGCCGGCCGCCGTGGTCGCGGACGCGGACGGGCTCACCGCCACCGCCGTGGCCGAGTCCGACGCGTGGCGGCACACGTCCTACGGGTTCGTGCACGACACCGAGCACGCCCTGCTGGCCCCGCTGGCGGTCGACGAGGCGGTCGAGGTGACGCTGCGCACCACCTTCACCGGTCAGTTCGACCAGGCCGGCGTGTTCGTCCGCGCCGACGACGAGCACTGGGTGAAGGCGGGCCTGGAGTTCGCCGACGGCGTGCTCAACCTCGGCGCGGTGGTCACCCTGGAGCGCTCGGACTGGTCGGTCGCGCCGGTGGACTGGAACGGCCGCAGCGTCACCGTCCGGGTCAGCCGGGCCGCCGAATCGCTCACCGTTCGCGCGCGCGTCGGGGACGAGCCGTTCCGGCTGGTCCGGGTGGCGCCGTTCGTCGGCGGCGAGGTGTCGGCGGGCCCGTTCCTCTGTGCGCCGACGCGGGCCGGGTTCAGCGCCCGGTTCGTGGCCTGGCAGGTGGGTCCGGCGGACGCGTCCCTGCACTGAGACCACGCGGCCCGACTGCGCGTTTCTGGACACGAGCGCCTGAACGGGGTTCGCTGGTCGCATGCTGACACCCCCCGGCCGGCGCACCGTGGCGGTGGTGCTCGCCACCCTGGCGCTCGTCGCCTGCTCGCCCGCGTCCCCCGCGCCCTCGCTGACGCCGTCGCCCGACGGCCAGCCCGCGGCACCGGCGTCGGTGACGACCGCGGACGACCCGTCCGGCCCGCGCTACCCGGCGTCCGTCCCGACCGGGACGAAGCCCGTCGTGCGCACCGGTGACGACTGGACGATGCCCGCGTGGGTGCGTCCCGCGGCGTTCTCCGGCTTCTTCTCCGAGGACGCGTCGCCGAAGAACCACGTGCCGGTGCGCTCGGTCGACGTGACCTGGCGGCAGATCGCGCCCACCGAGGACGGCCCGCTCGACCTCACCTCATCCGGGAAGGCGCAGGGGATGCGCCTCGATTCGCTGGGCGACCAGCTCGCCGAGGCGGGGCCGTACTGGCTGCGGCTGTTCGCCAGCGGCGTCGACTGGGCTCCGGCGTGGGTGGCGACGAAGTGCGGGGTGAGCGGCATCGGGCCGGACTACGACGGGGAGAAGCACCTGCCGATCTGGGACGACTGCGTGTGGTCGGCGCTGCGGGACACCTGGCGCAGGCTGCTCGTCGATGAGGGTGTGCTCGACGACCCGGACTTCCGGTTCGCCTACGTTCCCGGCGGGTTCACCTGGGTGGAGTTCGACTACGACATCATCACGAAGGCCGTGAAGCAGCACCTGCTCACCGAGCAGCAGTACCTGGACTGGTACGCGCGGATGCTGGACGACCTGGCCGACATCGCGGGCGACCGCGTGGGCCAGTTGGTGTTCACCGGCGAGGACTACCCGTGGGGGCCGTTCGGCGGGGCGGAGGACCTGCTCGCCGCCGCGGCCGTCCAGCACGGCTTCGGGGTGCGGACCGGGATCACCGAGGAGTTCAACTTCCACCTCAGCGAGACCCCCGCGTACGGCTCGCAGGTGCAGCCGGACGGCCACCTCACGCTCACCCGGGACGCGTCCGGCTCGCCGAAGGTGTTCGCGAGCGAGAACGAGTGCTACCGGGCGTGCGGCTACCATGCGAAGAAGCTGAAGTACACCGTCGTACACAGCAACCTGAAGGCGCTCCAGCTCCAGCTGAACTGGCTCTACGTCGTGCCGGGCGACTCCTACCTCACCCGCTACCCCGACCACTGGGACTGGGTGCGGCTCTCGCTCGGGCAGCAGGTCGCGACCGCCCCGGACGCCTGGGTGGCGCTGCGCGACGCCCGGGACACCTACTGGGCCGACCAGCCGATCGCGGGACGGACGTGGCGGAACCGGCCGTGGGTGCGCAACCTCGAACGCTGGCTGGTGCAGGTGGACGCGCCGGGCGCGGTCGCGCACCGCACGAAGGTGGACACCCACACCAACGACCCGACGAAGGACAACGGGACGGCCTACGAGGGGCTGCGCACCAAGCGGTCGGCCGGCGACCGCTCGCTGGCGTTCCGGCTCGATGAGGACTTCCTGAGCGGCGACGCCACCCACCCCGCGCTGGTGAAGGTCACCTACCGCGACGCCGGCCGGGGCAGCTTCAGGCTGCGGCACGCGGGCGGGGCCACGCCCTCGGTGGAGCTCAAGAACACGAAGAAGTGGCGCACGGCCACGTTCGCGCTCGACCTGCGCCCCGACCACTCGCTGCCCGCTGCCACGGACCTGTGGATCGACACCGCGAAGGGCGACCTCGCCGTCCGCTTCGTCCGGGTGCTGCGCCTCGAACAGCCGCAGGGCTGAGCCTCAGGCGTCCAGACGTTCCACCGGCTGGCCGGTGAGTTCGGCAATGAGTTCGAAGTCACGGTCGACGTGGAGGACGGTGTACCCGGCGAGTTCTGCCGTCGCGGCGATGAGCAGGTCCGGGATGGACGCCGCCCTGTGCTGCCCCCTCTCGGCGAGCAGCCTTTGCACGTGGACCGCGCGATCCTCGATCGCCGGTGTCAGGTACTCCACGGGCATCGCAACGAGTGGACCCGCATCCAGCACGCGCGCCAGGTCACGAGCAGAGCGCGCGGAGAAGCCGACCTCCAGCCGCGTGACCGTGGAAATGCACACGAGGCCCCGCTCGATCCGGTTCGCCCACGTTGCTGCGGACGCACTCTGGCCGAGTCGCACGAGCGCGGACTTGTCGATCAACCAGGCGGACGTCACGACCACGCCGCGTCCATGACCGAGACATCGGCGAGGTCACTGACGACTTCCCCCAGCCGAACGAGGTCTGCTGCACCAATTCCTGGGCCACCCCGGTGCGCGGCCTGCACCAGCTGTCGGCGGAGGTATTCAACCCGGGAGAGGCCGAGCCTGCGAGCCTGGTCATCGAGTGCTCGCAGTTCGTCGGACGGGAAGTCGCGGATCAGCAGATCAGGCATTGCACCTCCATTGATATCTGATGATATCACTGCACGATCCTCGCGGACGGGAAGGCGCCGTCGGACGCAGCGACTTCAGTAGCGGATCCGGGGGTGGAATCACTCATGCGGATATGACTAGCACCCACCGCCGACACTCCTCAGAAGTCGCGACGTTGACGCCCTTCGCGACGCGCCGCGGCTCGTTCCTCACCACGGCGCTCCTCAGGGAGCGTTCCGTTCAGACGACCAGTTCGGTGTCGGCGCGGGGCACGACCATGGGGGCGTTGAAGTCGTTCATGATGCTGGCCAGCCGGAAGGCCCGCTCGTCGCGGTAGAGCTTCTCCAGGCTGAGCGGCTTGCCGTCCGGGCCGGACAGCGGGATCCGCCAGTTCGGGTACTCCCGGTCGGTGCCCGGCTGGTTCTGCGTCCGGCGGTCGCCCACGGCGTCGGTGAGGGCCGCGCACAGCACCCGCGACGGCGTGGCCACCAGGTAGCGGTGCAGGGCGTGCACGATGTCCTCAGTGGTCGCCGGCTGCGCGGTCAGGAAGCCGCGGCCGCGCAGCGCGTCCACGAACGACTCCCGCTCCCGCTCCGCCTGGGCCAGCTCCGCCTCCAGTGACTCGGTGAGCAGGCCCAGCTCGTGCTGCAGCTTGATGTGCTCCCCGGCCAGGTAGCCGGCGGTCGGCGGCAGGTCGTGCGTGGTCACGGACGCCAGGCAGTACTCCCGCCACGCCTCCGGCTGCAGCGGGCGCCCGTCGCCGTCCCGCTCGAACCAGGCGATCGAAGTACCGAGGATCCCCCGCTGGCGCAGGTAGTCGCGCACCCAGGGCTCCACCACACCCAGGTCCTCGCCCACCACCAGCGCGCCGGCACGATGCGCCTCCAGCGCCAGGATGCCGACCATCGCCTCGTGGTTGTACCGCACGTACGCGCCCCGGTTGGCGGCCATGCCGTCCGGGATCCACCACAGCCGGAACAGGCCCATGATGTGGTCGACCCGGATGCCGCCGGAG
>JBDHZJ010000168.1:0-5774 GCA_039811825.1 Propionicimonas sp. | reverse complement strand
GTCGCGTCGGCGCAGCACTCGGCGCCTCCGGCTGGCCCTGGGCAGACTGGTCAGTATTCGGGTGTTCAGAATCGAGCACTCTTGCTCTCCTTCAGCGGCGGGGGTGCCGCAAACGTGGCTGCCACAGGGCAGCGAAGCCTGGTCTCGGTAGCCGCAGCGCCTTCGCCCCCGCGGTCGACTGGCGTCGCGGTGAGGTTTCCAGCGTCACTGACCGACCTGTCACATCGATCCACGTGCTTCCGGTGGCCGTGGGTCTGGATGACTCCGGCCTGGGGCCAGTATTCCACACTCGACCGGCTCGTCCCACACGCCACGAGGTCGGGTCGGCCTCAATCCACGAGCGGATCGCGGACGCGCTCGCCGTCCCAGGTGCCCTGCTCCAGGCGGGTCACCAGCGGCGGGACGCCGGTCTTCAGGGCCGGACGGATCAGGTGCAACGCCTGGACCACGTCGTCGGGTCGCACCAACGGCTCGGAGATCACCGAGACCAGTTCGACGCGGTTCCCGGCGACGGTCAGGGTGATCACGGCGGCCCGGACGTCGAAGCGGCGCAGGCCGCTCTTGGTCATGCGTTCCACCTCGACCTCGGCGGACGCGAGCAGTTCCGCCACCGCGGCAGCCAGGTCATCCGGCTGCGTGCCGCCGAGCAGGATCTCCCAGCGGGACGCGGTGAGCCGGTCGGCCAGCGCGCCGGGGGTGGCCTCCACCACGTCGACGATCACCAGTCCGTCGGGCATCGCCGCGTTCAGGGAGCTCCGCACCTGGTCCGGATCCCGCACCTCGGCCAGCCCGAGCTCGAGGTACTCGGCCTCGGTGGCCGCGCCGGTGGGGGACGCGTTCGCGTAGCTGATCCGCGGGTGTGGGCTGAAGCCCGACGAAAAGGCCATCGGGATCTCCGCGCGGCGCAGTGCCCGCTCGAACGCGCGTCCGAAGTCGCGGTGGGACGCGAACCGCGCCCGCCCGCGCTTGGCGTAGCGCACCCGCAACCGCTGCACCGGCGGGGCCTGCTGTTCGGGTTGCTTCCGTGGCGTCACGGCAGGTGATCCTACGGCCCTAGGCTGCAGGGGTGTTCTCCATTCGCAGGGCCGAGCCGGACGAGTACGTCGCCGTCGGCGAACTGACCGTCCAGGCGTACCTCACCAACGGCGGCATGTCCGCCGACGATCCGTACTACGAAGTGCTACGCGACGCCGCGGCGCGGGACGAGGGTGCCGAACTCTGGGTGGCGGCCGACGCCGACGGCACCCTGCTCGGCACCGTGACCTGGTGCCCCGTGGGCTCGCCGTACCGCGAGCTGGGTGGCGCCGGCGAGGGCGAGTTCCGGTCGCTGGCGGTGGCGCCCGAGGCACGCGGACGCGGAGTCGGCGAGGCCCTCGTGCGGCACTGCCTCAGCCTGGCGGAGGCGGCCGGCGACTCGGGCGTGGTGATCTCCACCGCGGAGTGGATGCCGGCGGCGCACCGGCTCTACCGCAGGCTGGGCTTCGTCGCCGCCCCGGAGCGCGACTGGTCGCCGCGCCCGGAGATCCCGCTGCACGCGTTCGTGCGTCCGCTCCGAGCCGCTCACGGTGACCGCCCGGCCTGACGGACCGGGCTAGGCGATGCAGAACTCGTTCCCCTCGGGATCGGCCATCGTGTACCAGCGGTGCGGCCCCTGGGACGCCTCCCACAGGAAGGTGGCGCCGCGGGCGAGCAGGGCGTCCCTGGCCTGGTCGAGGTGCGCGCCATTGGTCGTCGCGCGCACGTCGAGGTGCATCCGGTTCTTGCCCGACCTCGGCTCGGGCACCGCGACGAACAGGACGCGTGTGCACGGGCTGCCCGCCGGAGCGTCCGGCTGCCGGATGGCCTGGCCCTCCACCCAGACCAGGACGCCGTTGTGGAGCTTCGTGTCGGACTCGGAGGCGTGGCCCTCGGCGACCATGCGGCGGATGAACGCCTCGTCGGAGGGCTCCACCTGCCAGCCGAGGGTCTCTGCCCACCAGTCGGCGAGCGTGTGGGGGTCGGTGCAGTCGAGCGTCACCTGGAACGTGAGCGGCGTCATGGCTCCTCCTTGCGCGGTTGGGTCTGGGTGGCCTCGGGGATGCCCGCGGGGCGGGTGCCGAAAGTGGCCTCGTGCCAGGCCGCGTAGCCGGCGACCGCTGTGGGCAGCGTGGCGAACACCCGGTCCTCCCCGTCCGGGGTGAGGAAGCCGGCCGCCTCGAGCGGCTCCCGCACGTCCGTCTTCACCCGGGCCATGGCGAAGATGACGCCCTCGTCGGCCAGGGTGCGGCGCAACTGGTCGAGAGTGTCGACGGCGGTCAGGTCCACCTGGATGTTGGCCTCGGCGTTCAGCAGGAACCAGTGCGGCTTCGGCTCGGTCTCCCGGACGGCGGCGAGCGCCCGGGTGAGGAAGTCGTCGGCGTTCGCGAAGAACAACGGCGAGTCGTACCGGTAGACGATCAGGCCCGGCACCTGCGTGGCCGCCGGGTAGTCGTCGACGTCGTGCATGCCCGCCACGCCGGGCACGTAGCCCAGGACGCCGTCGTGCGGGTGGGCGATCCGGCGGATCAGGTCGAGCAGCGACAGCCCGACCGCGATCCCGATCCCGTACAGCAGGCCCGTGACCAGCACGGCGGCGAACGTGATCAGGGCGAGCACCAGCTCGCTCACGCGGAACCGGGCGAGCCGCCGCAACTCGTGCACGTCGATCAGGCGGATGCCCGCGTAGATCACGACCCCGGCCAGGGCTGCCTGCGGGAACGCGGCCAGCACCGGCGAGAACAGGAAGATCGTGGCGACCACCATCACCGCAGCCACCAGGGAGTACAGCTGGGTGCGGCTGCCGGCCGCATCGCCGATCACCGTCCGGCTGGCCGAGCAGGACACCGGGAACCCGGCCAGGAAGCCGTTCGCGATGTTCGCCGCACCCATCGCGGCGAGCTCGCCGGTGGCGTCCACCCGCTCGTCGCGCTTGGCCGCGAACGCGCGTCCGGTCAGGATCACGTCGCTGTAGCCGACCACGGCGATGCCGATCGCGGCCAGGACGAGCTGCGGGATGTCGATTCCGACCAGGCTCGGCACCGCAGGGACGGGGAGACTGCGCGGCACTTCTCCGATCACGAGGATGCCGTCGCCGGCGAGCCCGCCGAACCACACCACCGCGGCGGACGCGAGCATCACCAGCAGCGGCCCGGGCCACGTGGGCGCCCAGCGGCGCAGGGCGAACAGCGCGGCCGTGACGCAGAGCCCCAGCAGGAGCGTGGGCAGGTGCGCCTCGCCGAGCTGGGCGACCAGCGACCCGGTCTCCTCCCAGATGGTGCTGCCGGTGATCTGCAGCCGGGTGAGCTTGCCGTACTGGCTGACCACCATGAGCACGCCGATGCCGGCCATGTAGCCGACCAGCACGGGGCGGGAGAGCAGGTTCGCCACCACGCCGAGCCGGGCCAACCAGCCGATCAGGCAGACCACGCCGACGGCCACTGCGACGAGGGCGGCTATCTCGGCGCGGCGCGCCCCGACGACGGGCCCGGCCAGCGCGGCGATCGCCGCGGCGGTCATCAGGGCGGTGGTGGACTCCGGGCCGATCGAGAGCTGGCGGGAGTTGCCCACCACGGCGTAGATCACCATCGGTGCGAGCACGGCCCAGAGCCCGCTGACGGCGGGCAGGCCCATGATCTCGGCGTAGGCCATCACCTGTGGCACCAGGTAGGCGGTCACGGTGACCCCGGCGATCAGGTCGCCGCGCAGCCAGGCGCGGTCGTAGGAGAGCAGCACCCCGAGTCCGGGTGCCCAGCGGCGCCAGCCGACCGCGTCCGTGCCGGTCATGGGCTCACGCTAGCGGCAGTCGCAGACGGTCGACCCGCTACGTGCCGGTGATTCCGGTGATCCAGGCGCCGGGCAGGCCGAGGCCCGTCCGCCAGCCGTCCGCGGTCCTGGTGACCGACAGCACCTGCCCGCTCACGGTGGTGGCCGCGATGGTCCGCGCGAGCCCGCCGGGATACCGGGCGGTGACCTCGAGCGCGGCGATCGGCTCGTCGGCGCCGAACAGCTGCCGGGCCTTCGCCTGGCTGAGCGTGCGGGTCCAGGCGAGGTTCGGGTTGCCGGGCGCTGCGGCCGAGTAGGGGTCGTCGACGTGGCTGAGGTGGGACTGCGCGACGGCGCCGAACACGTCGGCGTTGCTCGCGGTGCCGGACACGGTCTCCGATCCGAGCAGGTAGGAGCCCGAGGACGCGAAGTACGGGGTCTCGACGATGCTGTTGCCGGCGTCGCGGACGACCTGGACGCTCGAGCCGGCGATGGTGGCGTCGACCGCGTCCACCCAGGGCTGGTTCGCGGCGCCGCCCGCCTTCTTCCCGCCGGTGAAGTTCTGGCTGCGGGTGTCGTCGAACACCTGGCAGTCGCAGGCGGCGTTGACCCCGTCGGGCTGGGCGTTCCACCGGACGGCCTGGGTGATGATGTAGTTCCGGGCGGCAACGGCCTGGGCCTGCAGGGCTGCGGCACCACCCACGGACGCCTTGCCCCAGGACGAGGGCATCTCGTCGACGCCGTAGAGGTAGTCGGTGTTCATGGCCAGTTCGTTGACGACGTTGGGCCGGTTGCCGATCACGGTCACCTGCAGGTTGCCCGCCGTGTAGCTGCCCTGGGCGCCCGTGACGGTGACGGGGCCGGTCGTCCAGGTGAGGGTGAGGCGTCCGCTCGGGGCCAGGACCTTGTTCCGCACGCCGCCGTTGGCGAGGGTGACCTTCGCGGTGACGAGCGAGCCGCTCACCCCGATCGCGACCGTGCCGGGCGTGGCGTAGGACTTCAGCTCGGTCCCGTCCCCGGTGACGGTGAACCCGCCGGAGGTGACCTTCAGCGACGTGGTGGTGCGCGAGTCGGACGGCGGGCCGAGCACCTGCACCTTCACGTTGCGCGGGTTGTTCACGGCCGTGCCGAGGCTCGCGCCCGGGTAGTAGTAGCTCAGGATGTCGGCGGCCGACGCGCCCTCGCGGGCCAGCTCATAGGCGCCCCACTGGGCCAGGCCCACGCCGTGACCGAGCCCGGAACCGGCGATGGTGAACCGGGACGGCACGAACCGGACGGTGAACTCTTCGCTGACCGCCTTCCCCGCCACCGAGAACCGGTAGGTGCGCTCCATCACGGCGTGCTTCACCTTCACCGAGCCCTTGCCGCGCTTCAGCGTCACCCGCTTCTCGGTGACCCAGGCGCCCTGCTTCAGGTACTGCAGCTTCGCGGTGGTCTTCTTCTTCACCAGCCTGCCGTTGTGCCGGTAGGTCACGCCCAGCCTGATCGCGGTGTCGGTCGTGGTCACCCCGGTGCCGTACCGCGCCGTCAGGGTGTAGCCCGTTGCGGCCTGCGCCGCCGGCACCGGCCCGACCAGCAGGACGGCCAGCATCGCGGCGAGGATGCCGAGGACGGCCCAGGGGCGGATACGCACGTCCCCAGAGTGCCACAGCCCGGGGACGGTTCCGGACGGTCCGGGTTGTCCACAGGTTCTGGTACAGAGTCGGACACCCCGCCCCGTACCTGTGCAAAAGCCGGACCGCTCGGAACCGTCCCCACCTGGTCCACACCGGCGGGGAATGGGGACGGTTCTCATTCCGCGTCGCCGACCCGGAGCGACGGGAAATGAGAACCGTCCCCGATTCGCGTCAGCCGGCGCGGTTCACCACGGTGAGCGGCAGCAGGGAGCGGCCGGTGGGACCGATCTGGATCTCGGTGCCGAACTCGGGGCAGACGCCGCAGTCGTAGCAGCCGGACCAGCGGCAGTCCTCCACCTCGGCGCCGTAGAGCGAGTC
>JBDHZJ010000167.1:0-5781 GCA_039811825.1 Propionicimonas sp. | reverse complement strand
ACGCTGGGCCTGCAGAGCTACCTCACCGCCGGCCCGAAGGAGTCGCGCGCGTGGACGATCCGGAAGGGCGCGACCGCCCCCGAGGCCGCCGGCGTGATCCACACCGACTTCCAGAAGGGCTTCATCAAGGCGGAGATCGTCAGTTACCACGACCTGGTTGAGCTCGGCTCGATGAACGCGGCCAAGGCCGCCGGCAAGGTGCGCCTGGAGGGCAAGGATTACGTGATGGCCGACGGCGACGTAGTCGAGTTCCGCTTCAACACCTGAGGCGCTGATGGCACGCAGGATCATGTTCGTCCAGCTGAAGACGGGCCACGACACCGATCGTGGGCCGTCCTGGATCGGGTGGGTTGACTTCAACCGCTCTTGGAACACCGCACGCTTCCACGGCCGCGAGTTGCGGCGAATTCGGGGCTTCGACAGCAACTTCCGCGACGTCGCCACCGGGGAGGAGTTCTGGCTCTCCGGGCCAAAACGCGACCGGACGGACACCCGGTACGGGCCGGCGACCACGATCGTCGAGGACGACGCCCGCGAGGCCTACGAAGCCTTCCTTGATGGCGCGCCCTTGCCGGGCCGGGAACATGGCTGACCACGCCGTGCGAGGTCCCGCTTGACACCTGACCCGCCTGGACCGAGTTGGGGACGGTTCCTCACTCGGTCCGCACCGCTGGATTGCCGGGCGGTCAGGTCGGCGTAGAAGACTGCGGAGCCGCCGCATCGCGGACCTAGATGTACCTTGTCCAGCAGGCTCCTAGACGATGACCTGGTTCGGTCGGGGGATCGGGTCCCTCTCGTTCAGGACCGGTTCGTCGGTGCCGGGTTCTCCAGGGCGCCCAGCAGGGTGGACAGCAGTGCGGCGAGGGTCTCCCGCTCGTCGGGCGACAGGGCCGCGAGCAGACGGTCCTCGTTGGCGAGATGGGCGCGGATCAGCCGGTCGGTGAGCTCGATGCCGGCTCCGGTCAGGGTCACGACGCGTCCGCGTCCGTCGTCGGCGGCCCGGGTGCGCGTGACCAGGCCGGCCGCCTCCAGTCGGTCGATCCGTTTCGTGGCCGCCCCGGCGGTGACCAGCATCGCCGCCGCCAGGTCGCCGGGCGCCAGCGCGTGCGGAGGGTCGGCGCGGCGGAGCGCGGCCAGTACGTCGAAGTCCCCGGACGCGAGCCCCGCCTGCGCGAACGGCGGTCGCAGGAGTCCGTCCGCCCGGGCGACCACCCGTTCCAGGCGACCCCACACCAGCAGGGGGCTCGCGTCCAGGTCGGGCAGGCGATCGCCCCATTGGGCCACGATCTGCTTCACCGAGTCGGCAGGACTACCCATTCTCGCCTCCGCTCTTGACCTACTTTCCAAGGAAAGTATCATAGTTTCCATGGAAACTATAGCCCAGCTGCCGCGGCGGGCACTGCGCCGGGCGCACACGCTCGCCCAGCTCGGCGACGGCGCCTTCTACGTCACCTCGGCAATCTTCCTGGCCCGTTCGGGCTGGTCCGTGACCCAGATCGGCCTGGTGCTGGCGGGCGCCTGGGCGAGCGGGGCGGTGCTCGGACGGTTCGTCGGGCGCCTCGCCGACGGGTTCGGGCTCGGCCGGGTCAGCGTCGTCACCACCCTCGGCTGCGCTGCCGCCCTGTCCGCCCTCGCCCTGGGGGATCCGGCAGTCCTGCTGCCCGCGCTCGTGGCCTACGCGATCGCGCAGTCCGCGTGGGGCGGGCTGCGCGCGGCCCTCGTCCAGGCGGTCACCGACGAGGCCGACCGCGTCCAGGAGCGCGCTCGGCTGCAGGCGCTGGGCAACGCCGCGGTCGCCGTCGGAGCGCTGGTGGGTGGCCTGGGCCTTGGCCTCGCGGGCACGGTGCCGCTGCGGGTCGTGCTGCTGCTGGACGCGGTGGCCTACCTCGTCGCGAGCATCCTGCTGGCGCGGCGCGTTCGCGTCCGGGTCGAGCCCGTCCGGCACGCGCGTGAGCGGACGACGCCCGTGCAGTGGGCGGCCACGCTGGCCGCGTCCGCCGTGTACGTGTACATGCCCCTGCTCAGCGTCGCGCTGCCGCTGATGATCGGCCTGGCGACCGGCGTCCCGGCCTGGGTGGCGGCCGCGTGCTTCGCTGCCAACACCGTCGGGGTCGCCGCGCTGCAGCACCGGGCCGCGGCCGCGGTGACCACCGCAGCGTCCGCCCGGCACAGCGTGCTCGTGGGCGGCGCGCTGATGGCTTCCTCCTGCGTGGGGTTCTGGCTCGCCCTGCGCGGTGCGCTGCCAACGGGCGCCCCGACCTACGCGGTGCTCGGCCTGGCTGTGGTCGTGCAGGTGCTCGGCGAGGTGCGCTTCGCGGCCGCTGTCTGGGACCTCGGCTACCGGCTCGCCCCGCGCAACAGCGCGACCTGGCACGGCACCTACGCGGCCGCGATCCCCGTCGCCCGCAGTGTCGGACCCGCCTTGCTCGCCCCGATGGTGCTGCTCGCCTGGGGCTGGGTGGCGCCGGCCGCGCTGTTCGTCGCCGGGGCCGCCGCTCTCGCCGTGATCGCCACCGGGACGCGCCGGCGGGTCCTTGTTGGCCCTGCCGGGTAACAGCCCCACAAAGTGTCCCGTAGAGGCCGTAGTCGGCCTCTACGGGACACTCTGCGGGAGGAGGGGTTGCGGGTGGGGCCTGTGGGACGAAAGTGACGAGTGGGTTGATTTCAACCGCTCCTGGCAGACCGCACGCTTCCAGGGCCGCGAACTGCGGCGCTACCAGGGCATCCGCGGGCGTCTGACGGCCGCGGCGCCAGTCGGCTCCGCCGTCACACCCAGCCGAGGCGCAGGTGGTCCCAGGCCTTGCCAGCCGCGTTGCCGTCCAGGACGGGATCGATGAACACGCGCATGAGATCCACTGCCGAGGTGATGCTGCGGTACCTCGTGCACGCGGGGATGTTCGAGGCGAGCCGTGCGTACCGGGCACCCCACGCGGTGGGTATCTCGAAGGCATGGGGAAGGGAGAGCGACCGCGCGCTCGACTCGACCTCCAGCGCGCGGCGCAGCTTTGTCGCATCGACGTCCTGCGTCACGGCCAGAACGACGAGGTCGACCAGGTCCTTCTCCCGGGTCGACGGGCGTCCGTTGTAGAGGACGAGCGTCGCGCACACCTTGTCGGCGAGCTGGTCGACGGTGGGGTAGAGCCGGTAGGGATTGCCCGCCAGTTTGGGCAGGTCGAGGGCGTTGGCCGGTGCCGAGACCTCGGTGTCATCGGTGATGGTGGTGTTCACCACGAGATCGACGTGGAGGCGGTCCTTCTCGTTCGCGACGATGTAGGTGTCGAAGCTCACCCGGTAGCCCTGGGCGTCGGTCTGCCGGTCGTCCGCGACGGCGGCGGTGTGGCCGGTGTACTCGAAGCGGAAGAAGTCGCCCAGGTCGATTGCTGCAAGGCGCCGGAGATCCTCCAGCGCGGCGTCCAGCGAGCGGCTGTGGTGGAACAAGTCGACGTCCGTTGTCGCCCGGGCCGAGCCGACGCGCGCGAGCATGCCGGCGCTCCCTTGAGCACCCAGGCAGGGTCGTCGGAATCGGAGAACACCCGGCTCAGGAAGCGACGGAAGTACTCCAGGCGGATGCGTTCCTGCACAGTGAGCGACGGGTCCGCCGCACATGCCCTTCGCGCCGCTTCGCGGATAGCGGTCTCGACGGACGCCCCACTCTGGTAGCTGCCCTCGCGGGTCACGGTTCGACCTCCTTCACGTCCTGCGGTTGCGTCGTCCGGGCGAACTCGCTCCAGTCGACCACACTCAGCTGATCCGCGATCCGCGCGGCGACGTCCGTGATTCCGGACGAGGCGATCGCCGCGCTGAACGCGCTCAGGTCAGGCATCGGAGTCGTCATCCTGCCAATCGCCACTGACATGGTCTCGAGTTGCTTACGGAGGACGTCGCTTGGGTAGGTTTCGGCCACCGCTCGGACCACGGCGTCGAACGCGGCCGTGAGGGGTGTGAAGTCGATCTTCGGCAGGCTGTCGAGGTACCTCGCCGTGACGAGTGCGCCGAGGCCAGGGATCGCGGCCACCTGTTTCGCGAGGCTTTCGGGGTCGATGCCGGCCGTGCGCCGGAGCTCGTCGAGCAGAGCCCTGCCATCAGCCTTGCGATGGCCGTTGCGCTCGGCGAGTGGACCGAGGAGTTCGATGAGCCGTTCCTCGTCGACGCGCGACTGCCGTGCTGCGTCGCGCAGAACGCTGCCGACGATGCTCAGGTCCTGCCGGTCCTCGACCAGATCGGCGATGGTGCGCTCGCGTGTGGTCACCGGCAGGCCGTCGCGCACAGTGACGTCCTGCTCGGGCAGCACGCGGGTTCGGTAGTGGACATCGGGGCGCTGGCTCTGCCTGCGGGTTGGGGTGGTGAACTCACTCCTCACGGCTCGCAGGTCGCCGATGCGGTGAAGCCTGCTCGCGGACTCGCCGGAGACCACGACGCTTCCCTGGCGATCGCCGAGGCGCTCGGACGCGAGCCGGGCCGGGTCGGTCGCGAGCCATGCTGCGCGCAGGTCTTCGTGTTGCGCGCTGGGCGCTCCGGCGTCCCGGTAGACGCCGTGGGAGAGGCGAACCAGATCGCCCGACTCGGCCAGCCTCGTGAGGTTCATGTGGCTGACGCCGCGCGCAGTTGCCTGCGCCGAGGTGACCATGCCCCACTGGGATCCGGTCACCTCCGCCACCATCCGAAGAGCCTCGCGCGACTTCATGCTTTAAGTCTAACTAATAAAACGTTAGTAACCAAGCGCAAGATGCGTCGAAGGTTTCCTTGTGCGGACTGTCTGAGCCAACGACTAGCGTCTCGCTCGTGACTCAATCCATCCCTGCGCAGGTCACCAGATTCAACGAGCAACTCGAGCGTCGGATTGATGACGCTATCCAGCACTTCGGCTGCTTCATCCAAGCGGTTGGGGGCGGTGACGAAGAGCCCCCGTTCGCCTACACCGTCGGCCTGTACGGCCTTGGGCACCCCGAACTCATCGTCTTCGGCCTCGATGTCGAGTCGGCAGCGGGCACGCTCAACTGGTTCTTCGCCCGGATCCGTGACGGAGGTGGTCTCACTCCTGGCGAGATCGTGAGCCCACCCGGGTCGGGCACCCGCTTCCTTGTCGAAGCCCGACCCGGGGCCGGTAGGGCGCTGTTCGCTGCGAATCGGTACTACCACCGCTCGCGCCGGAACCCTGTGCGGGCGTTCCAGTTGACCTGGGATGCGGACGGCGCGTTTCCGGGCGAGCCGGGCTATCCGTACCCGGCCGGGCTCCAGGCGCCGGTGAATCCCGGGGGTTGTGGAGCGGCCTGACCCGGGCATGCTCGCCACGCGCTAGGTTTCCGGCGTGGAGTGGACCTGCCGCCGAGAGAACCCCGTCCCGGACGACGTGGCACGACTGCTGGCGAGCGTTCCGGAGTGGTTCGGGCTGCCCGAGGCGAACGCCGAGTACGTCGAGGCCGCCCGGACGCTGGAGACGTGGGTGGTCCGGGACGAGGCTGACGCGGTAGTCGGCGTGACGCTGATGGCGCGGCACTTCCCCGAGACCGCGGAGGTCCACCTGACCGTCGTCGACCGGGCTCGCCACGGCGAGGGCGTTGGGACGGCGATGCTCGCCGCGGTCGAGGCCGACGCCCGCGCCGGCGGCGTCCGGCTGCTCGAGGTGAAGACGCTCGGTGCATCGCACCCGGACCGGAACTACGCCCGCACGCGGCACTTCTACGCCAAGTGGGGCTTCATCCCGCTGGAGGAGACCGACCTGTGGGGATCGGAGAATCCGTGCCTGATCCTGGTCAAGCCGCTGTGAGCACCCGTCCCGGC
>JBDHZJ010000166.1:0-5804 GCA_039811825.1 Propionicimonas sp. | reverse complement strand
AAGGGCATCCTGGAGTACAACGAGGATCCGATCGTCAGCAAGGACATCGAGACCTACCCGCTGTCCAGCATCTTCGACGCGCCGCTGACCAAGGTGATCGGCAACCAGGTGAAGGTCGTCTCCTGGTACGACAACGAGTGGGGCTACTCCAACCGGCTGGTCGACCTGACCGTGCTGGTGGGCTCGAAGCTCTGATGAACCACGACGGGTCGGTCCGCACTGCGGGCCGGCCCGTCTCTTCATGTGACAACGGCAAGAAAGGCAAGAGGTGAAATCAGTCAAGGACCTCGGTGACCTGAAGGGCAAGCGCGTCCTGATCCGCTGCGACTTCAACGTCCCACTGGACGGGGAGACCATCACCGACGATGGCCGGATCCGGGCGGCGCTGCCGACCCTGACCCTGCTCAAGGACGCCGGCGCGAAGGTGGTCGTGATGGCCCACCTGGGCCGGCCGAAGGGCGAGGTCAACCCCAAGTACTCGCTCGCCCCGGTCGCGAAGCGGCTGGGTGAGCTGATCGGCGCGGACGTCACGCTGGCCGCCGACGTGGTCGGCGAGAGTGCGACCGCCGCCGTGGCCGGGCTGGCCGAGGGCGGGATCGTGCTGCTCGAGAACGTGCGCTACGAGCCGGCCGAGGAGTCCAAGGTCGAGGCCGAGCGCCAGGAGCTCGCCGCGAAGTACGCGGCCCTCGCCGATGTGTTCGTCTCCGACGGCTTCGGCGTGGTGCACCGCAAGCAGGCGTCGGTCTACGACGTGGCCAAGCTGCTACCGAACGCGGCCGGCTTCCTCGTGGCGAAGGAGGTGGAGGTGCTCAAGAAGCTCACCGAGAGCCCCGCCAGCCCCTACGTCGTGGTGCTCGGCGGCGCCAAGGTCGCCGACAAGCTCGCCGTGATCGACAACCTGCTCAAGGTCGCCGACACCCTGATCATCGGTGGCGGCATGGCCTACACCTTCCTGAAGGCGAAGGGCTACGAGATCGGTCATTCGCTGCTGGACGCCGAGAAGATCGAAACCTGCGCGGCCTACCTGGAGCAGGCCGCCGCGACCGGGAAGCAGATCCTGCTCCCGGTGGACGTCCGGGTCGCCGCCGGCATGGACTTCGGTGCGCGGACCGTGGACGGTCCGGTCACCGTGGTGGCCGCGGACGCGATCCCGTCCGACCAGATGGGGCTCGATGTCGGGCCGCAGACGGAGGTGCTGTTCGCCGAGGCGATCCTGGGCGCGAAGACCGTGTTCTGGAACGGCCCGGTCGGGGTCTCCGAGATCGCCGAGCTGGCTGAGGGCACGGCGGCGATCGCGAAGGCGCTGGCCGACACCGGTGCTTTCACCGTGGTCGGTGGCGGCGACTCCGCGGCCGCCGTCCGCAACCTCGGCTTCAGCGACGACGCGTTCGGTCACATCTCGACCGGTGGCGGCGCGTCCCTGGAGTACCTGGAGGGCAAGGTGCTCCCCGGGCTCGCGGTCCTGGAAGGGGAGTGACATGGCTCGCACGCCATTGATGGCCGGCAACTGGAAGATGAACCTCAACCACGTCGAGGCCACGGGCCTGGTGCAGAAGCTGGCCTGGACGCTGGTCGACGCCAAGTACGACGCCGAGAAGTCGGAGGCCGCGGTGATCGTGCCGTTCACCGACATCCGCACCGTGCAGACGCTGGTGGAGGGCGACAAGCTGCCGCTGAAGTTCGGCGCGCAGGACGTCTCCGAGCACGCCTCGGGCGCCTACACCGGCGAGGTCTCCGCCGACATGCTGGCGAAGCTGAACTGCAGCTACGTGGTGGTCGGGCACTCCGAGCGCCGCGAGTACCACGGCGAGTCCGACGCGCTGATCGGCGCGAAGGCCAAGGTGGTGTTCGAGGCCGGGATGACCCCGATCATCTGCTGCGGCGAGGTGCTGGACATCCGCAAGCAGGGCACCCACGTCGAGCACGTGCTCAGCCAGGTCGAGGAGTGCCTCGCGCCGCTGACGGCCGAGCAGGTCGCGGCGTCCGTGATCGCCTACGAGCCGGTCTGGGCGATCGGCACCGGAGAGGTCGCCACTCCCGAGGACGCGCAGGAGGTGTGCGGCGCCATCCGGGCCTACGTCACCGAGACCTTCGGTGCGGCGGCGGGGGAGGCCGTGCGGATCCAGTACGGCGGCTCGGTGAAGTCGGGCAACGTCGTCGAGATCATGGCGCAGCCCGACGTGGACGGCGCCCTGGTCGGCGGGGCCAGCCTGAACGCCGAGGAGTTCGCCAGGATCGTCATGTTCTACTCCTCGGTCAGCTGAAGCTGACCTGGTCCAGACGCGACCCCCTTCGCCGGCTGCCGCCGCTGCAGGGGGCCTCGTCCACGCGGTCGCCTGACCTCCCATGAACTGACGCAGGACACCGGTCGGACCGCGCGGTCCGGCCGGCGTCCTGTGTTCGCCGCCGTTTCGGTGCAGTGGCACCGCGTGAGTTAGGATTCTCCGGTGACTTTGCTCCCCCTGATGACCTGGCCGATCGTGACGTTGTCCATCGTCCTGATCCTGACCAGCGCCGTCCTGGCCCTGTTCATCCTGCTGCACAAGAGCCGCGGTGGCGGCATGTCCGACCTGTTCGGTGGCGGGATGACGACGGGCATGGGCGGCACGTCCGTGGCGGAGCGGAATCTCGACCGGTTGACCATCACGGTCGGGCTGGTCTGGCTGGCGAGCATCGTCGGCCTGCTCGTCCTCTACCGGTACTTCCCCGAAGTCGGGGCCCTGGGCTGACGCCCGGACGATCGCACTCGCAGCAAGGAGTCAAGGCACGTGGTTGGTGGTAGCGCGATTCGCGGCAGCCGGGTCGGCGCCGGTCCGATGGGAGAGGCGGAGCGCGGGGACGCGGCTCCCCGGCTGTACGTCTCCTACTTCTGCGCAAACGGGCACGAGACCCGTCCGGCCTTCGCGGCGGACGCGGCCGTCCCCGAGACCTGGGACTGCCCGCGCTGCGGGCTGCCGGCGAACCTGGACTCGGAGAACCCTCCGCCCCCGCCGAAGACCCAGCCGTACAAGACCCACCTGGCCTACGTGAAGGAGCGTCGCACGGACGCCGAGGCCGTCGCGATCCTGGCCGAGGCGCTGGACGCGCTGCGGGCCCGCCGGGCGGCCGGCGAGGTCATCTACTGACGCTGAGAGGTCAGGACCGGCAGTCGAAGTAGGGCAGTTCGGACGCGGCCGCCTGGTCGACCAGCCACAGCGTGCGATCGCGCCCGGCCACGCGCGCGGCCGGCAGGCTGGTGTCGCCGGCGAGCGAGCGGGCGAGCGCGTTCGACTTCTCCGTCCCGCTGATCAGGAACCAGACCTGGCTGGACTCGTTCAGCGTCGGGATGGTCAGGCTGATCCGCTCCGGCGGCGGCTTCGGGGCGTCGCTGACCCCGATCACCGGCTGCGCCGTGGGCTCACTGGAGGGATGGTTGGGGAAGATCGAGGCGACGTGGCCGTCGGGTCCCATGCCGAGCAGGCACAGGTCGAACCGCGTGTCGCCGAGCTCCTTGGCGTAGGTGGCCGCCGACGCGGCCGCGTCGATCACGCCGTCGGCGCTCGGCATCGGGTGGGTGCGTGCCGGGTCGAGGGCGAAGTGGCCGGCCAGCAGGGCCAGGGTCGGGCCCGCGTTGCGATCGGGGTCCCCGGTGGGCACGAACCGCTCGTCGCCCCACCACAGCTCCAGCCGGGACGGGTCGAGCCCGGAACCGGCCACCAGTTCGCCCAGGTGGGCGTAGACCTCGTGCGCGATCCGCCCGCCGGTGAGGCAGACCTGGACCACCCGGCCGTCGCGCTGCAACTCGACCAGGGCGGCGAGCAGCCTCGCCGCAGCCCGGTCGGCGAGTTCGGCCGCATCGGCGTACCGGACGACCTGGGGCTGCACGAGGCTCATGCCGAACGTCCCTGGCCGCGTTCGGCGGCCTTGTCGAGTCGGCGGACGAGAGCTGCCATGGCTTCAGCGTAGATCGGATCGTCGTCCAGGCGGCGCAGTTCCTCGGCGAGCAGCGTGTTCAGGTCGCGGCGGGGGAGCGCGACGAGGCGCTGCGGCAGGCCCGGGGCGGAGAAGCTGGCCAGGTTGCCGTCGGTCCGGGTGACCCGGATCTCGTCGTCGTCCGATCCCAGCACCACCCCGGTGATGCCCGGGCCGGGCTTGCCGTGGTCCACCGTCACGGGCACGTCGAGGCGGTCGGAGAGCCAGGCGGCGAGCAGGGCGGCGGCCGCGTTGGCGGGGGCCGCCGACACCCCGACCCGGTTGACGTCCATCGGGTAGGCGTCGAGCGCCGCGGCGAGCAGCCCGCGCCAGCGGGTGATCCGCGTCCAGGTCAGGTCGGTGTCACCGGCGCAGTAGTTGCGGGCACGCACCTCGAGGGCCGCGACCGGGTCCGGGTCGCCCATCGCGTCGGTGATCCGGCGCGTGGCCAGCCGTCCGATCGGGTCGAGGCCGGGCGCCTTGGGGGAGCGTCCCGGCCACCACACGATCACGGGCAGGTCGGGCAGCAGCAACGGCAGCACGACCGATTCGCGGTGCTTCTGCAGGACGCCGTGGAACTTGAGTGCGATGATCTCGCCCGGCGCGCCCTCGCCCGCCTGCACCTCGGCGTCCATCCGGTCGGCGCGGGCCCGTCCGTTGGTGAGCAGCAGGATCCGGGACGGGTGCTCGCGTCCCGCTTCCAGGCAGGCCTCCATCGCGCGGTCGTACTCGGACAGCTCGGCGACCACCACCAGGGTGAACACGAGTCCGGAACTGGCCCCGACGTGGTGGCGCGCGCTGGCGATGGCCTGCTGCACCTCTGCGGCGTTGGTCGTGCTGAGTTTGACGATCATCAACAGCTCCTGTCAGGGACGTCGCCAGGCGAAACCGTCGCGCGCCAGCATGTCGAAGGCGGACTGCGGGCCCCAGCTTCCGGACGGGTAGGACTCGGGTGGTGCCTCCTTCTCGGCCCAGCGGTCCAGCACGGGGTCGAGGATCTCCCAGGCCAGCTCCACCTCGGCCGGCTGCGGGAACAGCGGCTCGGAGCCCAGCAGGACGTCGAGCAGCAGCCGCTCGTAGGCCTCCGGGCTGGTCTCGGCGAAGGACGTGCCGTAGCCGAAGTCCATGTTCACGTCACGCAACTCCATCGGCGTGGCCGGCACCTTGGCCCCGAAGCGCAGCGTGATGCCCTCGTCGGGCTGGATCCGCAGGACCAGGGCGTTCGTGCCGAGCGAGCGGACGTCCGTCCCGTCGAACGGCAGGTGCGGTGCGGGGCGCAGGTTCAGCGCCACCTCGGTGACCCGGCGGGGCAGCCGCTTGCCGGTGCGCAGGTAGAACGGCACCCCGGCCCAGCGGCGGTTGTCGATGTCCACCCGGATCGCGGCGTAGGTGTCCGTGCGGGAGTCGCCGGGGATGCCCTGCTCCTCCAGGTAGCCCGGCACCTCCACGCCGCCGGCCCAGCCGCCCGAGTACTGCCCGCGCGCGGTGTGGGCGTCCAGGTCGGCGGGGACGCGGGCCGCCGCCAGCACCTTGCGCTTCTCCTGGCTGAGCTGGTCGGCGTCGAAGGAGGCGGGCTCCTCCATCGCGGTCAGGGCGAGCAGCTGCAGCAGGTGGTTCTGGATCACGTCCCGCGCGGCGCCGATGCCGTCGTAGTAGCCGGCCCGGCCGGCGATCCCGATGTCCTCGGCCATCGTGATCTGGACGTGGTCGATGTAGTTGCGGTTCCAGATCGGCTCGAACATCGTGTTCGCGAATCGGAAGGCGAGCAGGTTCTGCACCGTCTCCTTGCCCAGGTAGTGGTCGATCCGGAAGATGCTGGACGGCTCGAAGGCGCGGGACAGCTTCTTCTCCAG
>JBDHZJ010000165.1:0-5809 GCA_039811825.1 Propionicimonas sp. | reverse complement strand
ATGCTGGAGACCGTGCAGAAGGCCCTGGTGCGCCACGGCGTGGGCGGCATGACCATCAGCGAGGTGTCCGGCTACGGGCGCCAGCGCGGCCACATCGAGGTCTACCGCGGTGAGGAGTTCACGATCGACTTCATCACCAAGGTCCGCCTCGAGGTGCTGGTCGAGGACGACGAGGCGGAGGCGCTCACCGGCGTCATCGTCCAGTCGGCCCGCTCCGGCCAGGTCGGGGACGGGAAGGTGTGGATCGTTCCGGTCGACACCGTCGTCCGGGTCCGCACCGGCGAGAGTGGCAGCACGGCCATCTGAGTCAGAGTTCAGCAACACCCCAGGGGGCGCCCGGTTCACCGGGCGCCCCTTCTCACGTCCGGCGGGCGGTGGCCGCGACCGTCGCCCCCGCCGCGGGCACCCGGCCGGCGTCCGCGCAGGCACGGACCGCCTCCCCCAGGGTGGCGCCGGTGGTCACGATGTCGTCCACGACGACGATCCGGCCCCCGGGCGGCTCACCGTGCACGCCGAACGCACCGGCGAGGTTGGCCCACCGGTCGCTGCGACCGAGCCCGGACTGGTCGAGCGGACGCCGGTGCAGCGCCAGACCGGTCCAGCACCGGACCGGCACCCCGGCGGTGCGCAGCCTCCGCGCGGCGACCCGGGCCAGGGCCGCCGTGAGGTCGAGCCCACGCGCGACCACCTGCGCCGGAGCGGTCGGCACCGGGACCAGTACCAGCGGGCCGGCACTCCCCTCGGCCAGCGCCCACGCCGCCACGGCGGCGGCCAGGCGATCTCCGAGCAGGGGTACCAGCCCCAGGGCGTTGCGTTCCTTCGCCGCGAGCAGCAGGCTGCGCAACTCGCCGGAGTAGGCGCCGCCGGCGAACACCACGGGCAGCCCGGCCGGCAGGCCACCCACCCGCACCGGCGACGAGCCGGCCACCGCCGCCGTGCACGCGGCGCACGGACCCAGCCCGGGCCGGCCGCACCCGGCGCAGCGCGCACCGAGGACCAGGTCGGCCGCGCCCTGCAGCACCTCCCCCACCCACATGCCGACATCCTCGGCAGGCGGGCCCGCCGGCGGTCAGCCGTCCACAGGCTCAGCCGGAGTACGCCACGGCCTGTGCGGCGGCCACCGCGAGGTTCCAGTTGAACTCGCCGTCACGGCGGTAAACGGTGCCGTCGGGATTCATCGCCACCACCACCCGCTGGGGAGCGACGGCCAGCTCGGTGAGTTCCAGTGCCTCGCTCGGACCGATGTCGGTGGAGGTGGCGCCGTCCTGGCTGACCCGCAGCACGCTGGTCTCGTCCTCGCCCGCCTGCAGCACGACCAGGTCGGTCGCCGAGGACCAGCCGACGTCCATCGCCTCACCGGGATTGCCGGTGATCGCCTGCAGGTCGACCACCGTCCAACCGCTCAGGGTCACCTGGCCCTCGCTGCGCTCCACCCGGGCGAGCCCGACGATGCCCAGGCCGCCCTGCGAGACGACCATCGCCACCCGGACGCCGTCCGGCGAGACCGAGAGCGCCCGCACGGGCACGTCCGGAACCGGATCGGTGCCGATCCTGACCTTGAGTCGCTGGTTGCCCTTGAACACCTGGAGCCCGTCGGGCCCGGACGCCGACGGCGACCACAGCTCGCCGTTGCGGGCGTAGTCCGGCCGCAGCAGCCCCGACTCGCCGGTGCGCAGCACGGTGGCCTTGTCGGTGCCGATCTTGCTGCTCGTCAGCCGGCTCCCGTCGGCCGCGGTGGCCGCCGCCTCGTCCTGGGCCGGGTTCACCGCGATCTGCTCGGGCCGGGAGAACCCCACCTCGACGTCGGCGAAGTCGTCCCAGGCGCTCGGATCGCTCAGTCGCTGCAGCTTGCGGTCCTTCACCAGGTACAGCGTGCGCTGGGCGGGCGACCCGACCGGGGACAGCTCGCTGAAGGTGTCCGGACGGATGATCGCCTGGCCCGAGTCGTCCCGCCACGTGTCGGCGCCCACGGTGACCCGGATCCCGCTGACCTGGCTGAAGCCGGTCAGGGTGTAGGCGAGCTCGGCGAGCAGGATGCGCCGCTGGTCGTCGTTGAGCCGCACCGCCGCGCCGCCGAGCGCCACCTCGGCCGTCCCGGCCGAGTCCACGCTGACCGTGGACACCGTGACACCGCTGGTGACGGTCTTGCGGACGGCGGGTGCGAGCCAGTCGGACGGACCGTCCAGCAGCGCGCGCACCGTCTCCACGAGGGTCTGCTCGCCGGTCGCGAAGAACCGCGGATCCGGCACCAGGACCGTGGCGTCCGGATCGACGAAGTACAGGCTCACCCCGACGAACCCCGTCGTGAAGGCGTAGCGGGAGACGAGCAGGCCCTCGGGCGGATTGTTGATCCGCCACTGGCCGGCCCCGTTCTTGATCAGGTCGAAGTCCTGCCGGAGCAGCGGCGCCTCGGCGCTGACCGGGGCGTACGAGCCCGCGGCGTCCATCGTGCCGGTGAGGCGCACCGAGAGCACGACCGACGTCTCGGTCTCGGTCGGCGGGAAGCCGTCGGCGTAGACCTGCACGCCCGATTCGGGGTGCCAGGACCGGCTCGCGCTCTCGGTGAGGTACTGCCTGGCGACCGCGTAGTCGGGCTGGTAGGTGCCCATGGCGTGCAGGAAGCCCTCCACCACGAGCAGCTGGCTGGCCCCGTCCGCGGGGGGCAACGGGTCGACCCGGACGCCCGAGTTCACCCCGGTCGCCTGGGGCGAGTGGTTCTCGACCGGTCCGCTGGTGGGGACCGTGGCGCACCCGGCCAGGGCCACGAGTCCGGCCAGGCAGGCGGCCACGAGCCGGCTCCTAGCGGCGCGCATGCGTGAACTCCTTCAGGTCGGGCGGCACCACCGGCCACGGTGAGCCGCGCAGCTGCTCACCGGCGCGGCGGGGCACGGTGAGCCGGAACTGCGCCCCCAGCCCGGGACGACCCCAGGCGTTCAGCCAGCCACCGTGCAGCCGGGCGTCCTCCAGCGAGATCGACAGGCCCAGGCCGGTCCCGCCGACCCGGCGGCCCCGGGACGGGTCGGCCCGCCAGAACCGGTCGAACACCTGCCCGGCCTCCGCCGCCGTCATGCCCACGCCGTGGTCGCGGACCGCGATCGCGACCGCGTCGTCGTCGCCGCGCACGTGCACGGTGATCGGCCGGCGCTCGCCGTGCTCGATCGCGTTGGTGATCAGGTTGCGCAGGATCCGGCGGATCCGGCGTCCGTCGACCTCGGCCACGCAGTCCTCGCCGGCGTCCAGCGTCATCGCGATGCCGGCGTCCTCGGCGAGCCGCTGCAGCGCTTCCACCTCGTCCCCGGCCAGCGCGGCGAGGTCGACGTCGTCGATGGCCAGGTCCGCGGCGCCCGCATCGAACCGGGAGATCTCCAGCAGTTCGGTGAGCAGGTCCTCGAACCGGTCGAGTTCGGCCGACAGCAACTCGCTCGACCGGCTGGACGCCGCGTCGAAGGAGGCCCGGTGGGAATGCAGCACCTCCGCGGCCATCCGGATGGTCGTCAGGGGCGTGCGCAGCTCGTGGGACACGTCGGAGACGAACCGCTGCTGCACCAGTGACAGGTTCTGCAGCTGGGTGATCTTCTTGTCCAGCTCCTCGGCCATGTGGTTCATCGAGCGCGCCAGGCCGGAGAGGTCCTCGGTGCCGACCACGGCCATCCGGTCCTCCAGGTGGCCCGCGGCCAGGTTCTCCGCGGCGAGGCGCGCGGCGCGCACGGGCCGCAGCACCTGCAGCGCCACCAGGTACACCGTCGCGGTCAGCCCCGCGAGCAGGAACACCCCCGTCGCCAGGGTGGCCTGCTGCACGACGGCAAGGGTCTGCTCCTCCTGCGTGGTGGAGAACAGGAAGAAGATCGGGTACGGCGCCTGGCCGGGCGCGTCCAGGGTGGTGGCGACCACCAGCCCCGGCTCGTCGGCGCGCTGGTCGGTGAACCGGATCAGGGTGGGCGTGCTCCACAGGCCGTCGCCGTTCCCGACCGCGGCCCGGATGTTGTCCGGGATGCTCTCCGAGGCCAGGCCGGCAGTGCCGATCTGAGAGATCGGGGTCTCCACGACCACGAAGTACTGGTTGCCGACCTGGCCGCGGCTGGCCGCGTCCCGGGCCAGCCGGCTGATCTGCTCGCTCACGGAGGTGGTGCGCAGATCGGTGGAGGACAGCGTGGTCTGCATGCCCGCGACCACGGCGGACGCCTCCGCGACGCTGGCCTGCGTCTTGCCCGCGATGATGCCCCGGCTGGACTGGTCCATCAGGAACCAGCCGGTGGCGACCAGGATCACGATCGCCGCGCTCAGGGTCGTGACCACGACCCGGAACGGCAGCGAGCGCTGCCAGAGCCGGAACGGATCGATACGGGCCAGACCTCTCATCAGGCCGGCTTGGGTTCTCCGGCCCGGTAGCCGACACCGCGGACCGTGACGATGATCTCGGGACGCTCGGGGTCCTTCTCGATCTTCGAGCGCAGCCGCTGCACGTGCACGTTCACCAGTCGGGTGTCGCTGGCGTGCCGGTAGCCCCAGACCTCCTCCAGGAGGACCTCGCGGGTGAACGCCTGCCGGGGTCGGCGCGCCAGCGCCAGCAGCAGGTCGAACTCCAGCGGGGTGAGCGTGATCTCGGAGTCGCCCCTGCGCACCGTGTGCTCGTTCACGCGGATCACCAGGTCGCCGATCCGCAGGTTGTCCACGTCGGCGTCCGGGGTCACGTGGCGGCGCAGCCTGGTCTTGATCCGGGCGATCAGTTCCTGGGTCTTGAACGGCTTGGGCACGTAGTCGTCGGCACCCGCGGCCAGACCGTCCACCACGTCGATGGTGTCGCTCTTCGCGGTCAGCATCACGATCGCCACGCCCGACTCGGCCCGGATGTCACGGCAGACGTCGACACCGTCGCGTCCGGGAAGCATCAGGTCGAGCAGCACCAGATCCGGCCGGTATTCGTGGAACGCGTCCAGAGCGACGGCCCCGTCGTGGCACAGCCGCGCGTCGAATCCTTCCGAACCGAGCACGATGTGCAGCATCTCGGCGAGTGCCTCGTCGTCGTCGACCACCAGGATCCGCGGAGCAGGACTCCGGGGAACCTCGCTCACCTTGTGCCTCCCTTGGTCGTCGGTGTCTCGATAGTAGTCGGGCGCCGGGTCGAATCAGTTGAGTTCGGCCGAGGCGGTCCAGGTGGACAGCAGGCCGAGTTCGCCGCCCTGACGGCGCAGCACGCGCCGCCACAGGCTGGCCGGGTCGGGATCGAACACGTCCGCGGGCCGGGCGGGCACGACGTGCCACATGTCGAACTCCAGTTCCCGCTCGAGCTGGCCGGCGTCCCAGCCCGCGTAGCCGGCGAACACCCGCAGGTGCCGGTAGGTGCCCTCCGCGATCTCGACGGGGGTGTCCAGGTTCAGCAGCCCGACCCGCCCGAACACCGGACGCCAGCCCGGCGGCTCCTCGTCCGTCGACCAGGGCTCGGCGAGGCAGACCGCGCCCTGCTGGGAGACCGGACCGCCGTCGAACAGGGCCTGCGGCTCACTGACCAGCTCCGACCACGCCGGCAGCGCACCGGACAGCTCGATCTCGGTGATCCGGTTCAGCACCACACCGAGGCTGCCGGACTCGTCGGCGTCGAGCAGCAGCACGACGGTGCCGTCGAAGACGCCGTCCGTGATCGAGATCCCCGCGACCAGCAGGTCGCCCACCTCGAAGCTCGCCATCAACACCTCCCGGGGGCCAGTCTGGCACTGCGGCCGGGTGCAGCGGCGGACGTCCGTCGCCGGACCTGCGAAGCGGGCGGGACCGGCCGTGGCCCGTCCCGCCCGCTTCGCGTGGAGGTGGAGGT
>JBDHZJ010000164.1:0-5832 GCA_039811825.1 Propionicimonas sp. | reverse complement strand
TCGGTGCCGTCGTAGTGGAAGTCGGGGTGGCTGACTCGCCGTCCGCTCGGGTCGAGGAGCTGGATCGGTACGTCGGCCACCGACGGTTCGCGGTTGCTGCCTGCGGGCTGGGGCAAGGGTTCTCCTGGTCAGCGGGGCTTCCGGCAGGCCCTAACTTACGGTTACGTAACCATAGGTGTCAACCCGGGTCCGTCCGGGTACTGACCGATGGCCCACCGACCGGAGCCAGCCCACTTTTGTCGGGTTATGGCCAGCCCGGGATTCTCCCGAGGCGCGTTGACCCACTTTTGTCGGGCTATGCGACCCGGAAATCGCGCCATAACCCGACAAAGGTGGGTCGCTCCTCCAGATCGGTCGCTGCCACGCCCGGAAACCCGACAAACGTGGGTCGGATCCAGGTTCGGGCGGCCGGGAACCCGGATCGCACGCGCCAGCCACGACCACCGGCGTGAATCCCCTTGTGCGTGTGACCGCTTACGTACCCTGAACCCGGTGAATGCGCGATGAACACCCCCACAGCGCAACGGGACAGAGTGGTCGAGGCGACCGGACGCGACGGCGCCCGGCAGTTCCTCGCCTTCCGGCGCGACCTCTACGCCGGCGACCCGGGCTACTCGACCACCCTGGAGTTCGCGGTCGAGAACGTGCTCGGCCAGACCTCTGCGTTCACCCGCTCCTGCTTCGTGCGCCCGCTGCTCGCGCTCGAGGACGGCCGGGTCGTGGCCCAGTGCATCCTCGTCCACGATCCCGCCCTGCCGCTGTTGCAGGTCGCGTTCTTCGAGGCGCTGCCCGAGCGGCAGGCCGCCGTCGGCGCGCTCCTGGACGAGGCCCGCGCCGAGGCCCGGCGCCGCCCGCGGCGCTGCGCCGCGTCCGCTGGCTCGGAACGCCGGACGCGGGAATCAGCGTTCGGCCCGTCGACCTGCACGACTGGGACGCCGAGCTGGAGACCTTCCGCACCCTGTGCGACGTCACCCTCGGCACCACCTCGCTGTACGCGCCCACCCGGCCCCGCCACTTCGCCGAACTGATCGGCGGCCTGAAGCCCTTCCTGCGCCCCGAGCACCTGCTCTTCGCCGAGCAGGATGGACGCCCGGTCGGGTTCTGCTTCTGGCATCCCGACTACAACCGCATGCTGCCCTACGGCCGGCGCCTCGGCGTCCCGTCCATCGCCTGGCGGTTCGCCCTGCGCCGCAACCGCGTCCGCTCGGTCGTCCTGAACGCGATCGGGGTGCTGCCCGAGGTGCGCGGCAGCGCCACCCACGCCCTGCTCGCCCGCGTCGGCGAGGCGATCGACGGCCACTACGACACCTACCAGACCTCCTTCGTCTGGGACGACAACCTCGCCTCGCTGGGCATCAACCACTACCTCGGCAACGACATGGTCCGCCGGTTCGCGGTGTGGTTCGACGAGGTCGCATGATCACCGTCAGGCGGGACGACGGCCCCTTCCCCCTCACTGCGTGACGCGGAACGGAACCGTCCCCATCTCGGTCCGGTCAGGCGAAGCCGAACAGCGGCGGCAGCGCGACGGCGGCGAGGACGCACCAGGCGAAGTAGACCGGGACGTAGCGGGTCTGCCACCGCTCCAGGACGCCGTGGGTGACCCGTCCGCGCAGGAAACCGAGCTGCAGCCGGGCGGCCCACGCCAGGTTCACCAGCAGGATCAGGTTCAGGCCGAGGGAGGCGACCTTGTTCGCGCTCGCGCCGAAGGCGCCGATCCGTCCGACCATCGCCGACAGCACCACCACGTCGACGAGGAGCGCGGCCACGATCATCACCAGTTGGAGGGCGTCGAACCAGCGGGCGCGCGTGGTCGCGTCCCGCGCGGACAGCGTGTAGAGCAGCAGCCCGAGCACGACGACCAGTGCGGCGTCGAACACGATCAGCACCTCGCGCTCGGCATCGAGGACCGACACCCCGCCACCGATGCCCTGGACGGCCGCGGCGACGACGAAGGCGAGCAGCATGGCCGTGAACAGGGGCGTGAACACGGCGGTGAGCACGGGGGCCATGTTCTCGACCACGGACTTCTTCGCCTCCACGAGCCAGGCGGCGATCACCACCGCGCCGGCTGCGCCGCAGGGCAGCAGCCACTCGCCGACCAGACGGCCGACGTCCATGCCGATCGCGGTGAAGACGCCGAGCGTGAGCCCGATCAGGACGGCACCGCCGAGCGCGATCAGGGCGAGGTAGATCACCCACTCGCCGGTGAACCGGATGAAGTCCATCCGGGCCCGGTCCGAGCGCCAGTCGCCCTCGGCGTACGCGACCCCGACGACCAGCCAGAGCGCCACGACCAGGTGCAGGACGGTGAGCGCGAGGGTGGCGGAGTGCGGGGTGAACGGGTAGGCGTTCACGAGGACGGCGGCGCCGACGAAACCGACGGCGACGATGGCCACCGACGTGCGGGCACCGCGGGCGCGGACGAGGAAGTACGCCGCGAGCACACCGAGGACGATGATCGGGACGTTGCGAAGCACCACGTCGTCCGCGGCGTTCCACAGCCAGGGCAACTTCACCAGCACCGCCGCCAGCACCGCGAAGGCCACCGCGAGCAGTCCGCTGCGATCCGGCCGGGCCGCTGCCTCGCCGTCGAGCACGAGCTGCTTCCACAGGCGGTCGGAGTGCTCGCGCGCGAACTCGCGGGAGAGGTCGTCGGTGCGCCCGAGCCGGCGGACGGCGATCAGGAAGGCCTCGTCGCCGCTCAGGCCGACCGCGGCGAGGTCGTCGATCTGGTCGCGCAGGTGGCTCTCGAGCTCGTCCAGGTCGGACGCGGCCAGCGCCGGGTCGGCGGCGAGGTAGCGACGCCACTGGGCGAGCTGGGCGTCCACGGGTTCGCTCATGCCCCGGCTCCTGCCGGGAGGGCCGGTCCGCGCTGGGTGCCGTCGGTCCAGACGCGACGCAGGGTGTCGGTGACCACGGCCCACTGCCTGCGCTGCTCGGCGAAGGCCTCCTGTCCGGCGGTGCTCAACCGGTAGTGCTTGCGGCGCCGGCCGGACGGCGCGTCCACCCAGCGCGACTCCACCTGGCCGAGCCGCTCCAGCCGGTGCAGCAGCGGGTAGAGCATGCCGTCGCTCCAGGCGAGTTCCCCGTCCGAGAGCTGGCCGATCCGCTGCAGGATCGCGTAGCCGTACGACTCGCCCTCGGCCAGGATCCCCAGCACGATCGGCGTCGCGGCGGCCGCGACCAGGTCCTTCCCGATCTTCATGTTCCCCTCCTTGCATACCTTGCACTTCAATGTATGCGCGGATACCTAGCAGCACAAGGCATGGGGGAGGCTGGCTTCCGAGAGTCCGCCGGCGCGGACACGAGTGCTCGGAGCCGGCCTCCTGAGGGGATTACTGCTCGCCGGCGTCCTCACGCCGGTCGTCGTCATCGGCTGGTGGCTGACCACAGCCGGTTCGTAGGAGGTCGGCTCAGTGCGGCCCGCGGCGTCCGGCGCCACCATGACCGAGATCGCTGCGCCAGGGCGACGATGATGCCCTCGGGGCCGCCGCTCTGCGTCCGTCAGGGTCCGTAAGGGCCTCGTAATGGTTCCGGGCACGACGTCTTGTCACGCTGGTGGGCATGACCCGCGCAACCCGACTCCTCGCCGCCGCGACGACCGCGGCCACCCTGGCCCTGACCGCCTGCAGCACCACCCCGGCGACCGGGACGGCCCCGCCCGCCGCCGCGTCCACACCGGCCGCGTCCACACCGGTGCCGTCCACCCCCAGCCCGACCGCCGAGGGTTCGTCCGCCGGGTCCGCGGCCGGCGCGTACATCGACTACGCCGACTACCAGGCGTCCGGGGCCACCAACCCCACGGTGGTGCTCTTCTTCCACGCCCCGTGGTGCCCCACCTGTCGGGCCACCGAGAAGGCGCTCGCCGAGCAGGGCATCCCGGACGGCCTGACCCTGGTCAGGGTCGACTACGACTCGATGACCGACCTGCGCCAGCGCTACGGGATCACCCAGCAGCACACCTTCGTGCTCGTGGACGCCTCCGGCAACGAACTGCGCAAGTGGTCCGGCTCCATCACCGGGACCGAGATCCTCGAGCGGGCCACGAACTCCTGATGACCCTGCTCCTCGGCGCCCTGGTGGCCGGCGTGCTGACCACCCTCGCGCCGTGCGTGCTCCCGCTGCTGCCGGTGATCGTCGGCGGGGCGGTCCCCGCGCCGGGCGAGCCGAAGCCGTGGCGGCGGGCCCTGGTCGTGACCGCGGCCCTCGGCGCCTCCGTGGTCGTGTTCTCGCTGCTGCTCAAGGCCACCACCGCCCTCCTCGCCATCCCGGCCACGGTCTGGTCGGCGATCTCCGGCGGGTTGCTCATCGTGCTCGGCCTCACCGCGGCCTTCCCCGGCCTGTGGGCCCGGGTCTCCGGACGCCTCGGCCTCGAGGACGCGTCGACCGGTGGCCTCGCCGCGGCCCGGAAACGCACCGGGACGACCGGCCTGGTCCTCACCGGCGCCGCGCTCGGACCCGTGTTCTCCTCGTGCTCCCCGTTCTACGCCTACATCGTGGTCACCGCGCTGCCCGCCGAACCCGGCGTCGGCCTCGCCCTGCTGCTCGCCTACGTGGTCGGCCTGTGCGGCACCCTGCTCGCCGTCGCGCTCGCCGGTCAGCAGCTCGTGCAGCGGCTTGGCCTCGCCGCCGACCCGTCCAGCTGGCTGCGACGCGGGCTCGGCTGGCTGTTCATCGCGGTCGGGTTCGCCATTCTGACCGGCGTCGACCGGACCCTGCAGACCTGGCTGGTCGAGAACGCGCCGGTTGCGCCGTGGCTGCTGGACGGCCTGTTCGTGCCGGTCTGAGCGGGGGGTGGACCGAGTAAGGAACCGTCCCCAACTCGGTCCGGACCAGGTTGGGGACGGTTCCTTACTCGGTCCACCCCCGTCAGCTCGCCCAGCGTCCGGTGAAGAACAGCCACGCCCACGCCGCCTGGACGGCCAGCGCGACCACCACCAGCACCCCGACCAGCACGACGCGCCAGGCGGGTGCGCGGCCCCGTCCCTCGACGAGGCGTCCGACCAGGATCCACAGCGGGAACCACAGCAGCACCGCCCGGTTCACGCTCATGAACCAGTAGGACGTGCCGAACGCGACGACCTGCAGGCCCACCCAGGTGGCCTCCGCCCAGCGCCGCTGCACCAGGCAGACGATCGTCACCAGCAGTCCGACCGCCATCGCGACGATCTCCGCCGCGAACACCCAGTGCCACTCCGGGTGGTCGGCGTACGCCCCGGGCGCGAGCACGCTCAGCGTGTGCTGCAGCGACTGCCAGGGCCAGGCGAACCCGCGCGCCCAGCCGGACGTCTGCGCGTCCAGCCACGCCGTCCAGCGGCCGGTGATGGCGTACAGGTACCCGAGGTAGGCCGCGACCACCGCCGTGGGCAGGCCCAGCCAGAGCAGTCGCCGGCCCCGCTCCCGGGCCGCGCCGGCCTGGGTGAGCGCCAGCACCGCCAGCGCCGCGACCAGGAACACTCCGGACACCCGGACGGATGCCGCCACCGCGGCCAGGACGGCCGCCGCGCCCCACTGCTTCGCCGTCGCCCGCTCCCACGCCCAGAACGCGGCCGCGCAGAACACCGCCTCGGTGTAGGGCACCAGCGTGAACACCGCCGTCGGCGCCAGCAGCCACGCGATCGCCGCCGGCGCCCCGCCCAGCCGGTACAGCGCCGCAGCCGCGAAGCCGGACGCGAGCATCGCCAGCACCATCCCGACCGCCAGCACCGGCAGTCCGATCGACGACGCCAGCCGGACCAGCAGCGGCCAGCCCGGGAAGAACGCGATCGAGTTCGCCTCCGCGTAGCCGCGCTCGGCGATGCCCAGGTAGTGCGCCACGTCCCAGTTGCC
>JBDHZJ010000163.1:0-5858 GCA_039811825.1 Propionicimonas sp. | reverse complement strand
AGGCCGCCGGCCTCGAACTGGGCGAACGCGGCGGCATCCTCGTCGACGAGCACCAGCGCACCTCCGACCCGTCCGTCTACGCGGTGGGCGACGCCGTGGTGAAGCGGGACGCGCTCACCGGCGGCCAGGCCCTGGTGCCGCTCGCCGGACCGGCCAACCGGCACGGCCGGCTGGTCGCCGACGTGATCGCCGGACGCCCGGTCGCGGCCGCCCCCGTGCTCGGCACCGCCATCGTCGGCGCCTTCGGGCAGATCGCCGGCGCGACCGGCTGGACGGAGAAGCGCGCGCTCGCCGCGGGGCGGAAGATCCGCGTGATCCACACCCACCCCGCCAACCACGCCGGGTACTACCCCGGCGCGCAGGGCATGGCGCTGAAGCTCGTGGTGGACGCGGACAGCGATGCCATCCTCGGCGCCCAGGGCGTCGGCGGTGTCGGCGTGGACAAGCGCATCGACGTGATCGCCACCGCGATGCGGGGCGGCATCACGGCGTCCGAACTGGTCGACCTCGAACTCAGCTACGCGCCGCAGTTCGGCTCGGCGAAGGACCCGGTGAACATGCTGGGCTACATCGCGGAGAACCTGCGCGACGGCCTCACCGAGACCATCCAGTGGCACGAGGTGGCCGACGAGGTCGCCAGGGGCATCCAGCTGATCGACGTGCGTACTCCATCGGAGTACGCACGCGGCACCGTGGACGGCGCGGTCAACATCCCGGTGGACGACCTGCGCTCCCGGCTCGACGAGGTCGCGGACGACGTGATCGTGCACTGCCAGGTGGGCCTGCGCGGCTACCTGGCTGCACGAACCCTGGCCCAGCACGGTCGCCACGTGCGCAATCTGGACGGCGGATACCGCACCTGGGCCCGCGTCTAACCCCACCGAAGGTGTATGAATCCGTACGAACTCGGTGAACAGCGCTCTCGTTTCGGGTGCGGGGGCGCTTCACTAGGAGGCGCAGGTACGGACACCAGGGCTGGGGGGCGCTGGTTCGCCGGGCCAGCTTCAGAGGGGACACGCGGTCATGGCGGTGACCGCAGTCAGACGTTGGTGCGGTTGAACGCTTCATGCCCGGGTTCCTGCCTGCGCCTTTTCGTCTGTCCGTGTCGATGTGGCCTCCGCATCGACCACCACCCCCGACAGGAGCCCCGTGCAATACCGGCCCACCCGCTCCGAGCTGGCCCAGCTCATCAACCAGGCCAGGTTGGACCGGCACATCTCCATCCGGTCCGCGGCGCGGATCGCGGGCGTCCCGGCGGCGACCGCCCAGGGGTGGCTCGCCGGGCGGCACTTCCCGACCCCGGCCCTCCGGCCCAAGTTCCTGCTCCTCGTCGAGGCGCTCGAGCTGAGTGACCACCTGCACCCCGCCCTCTGGCTTGACGACATCCCCGAGCCCAGGATTTCTGAGTAGCTCACTGTTTTCGCGGTCGGCGCTGAGACAATTCGGTCATGCCTGCCCCCGCGAGCCGTCAGGAGTTCGCGGCCCTGGTCAACGACGCCAGGCGCCGCCAGCACCTGTCGATCCGCGCCGTCGCGCGGATCGCCGACGTCCCGGCCACCACCGCGCAGGGCTGGCTGAACGGCAAGCACTTCCCGACCCCGGCGCTGCGCGGGAACTACCTGAGGCTGCTCGACCACCTCGACCTCGCCGACGCCGTCCCGCGCGACCTGTGGGACCTCACCTGGGGCGGTGTGGAGCCGGCCCTGAAGAGCGGGCGCTCGCCCTACCTCGGCCTGCGACCGTTCCGGGTGGGTGACCAGGCCCTGTTCTTCGGCCGGGAGGCCCTCAGCGTGAAGATCGCCGAGGCGGTGCGGGAACTCGCCGGGCGGGACGGCCACGGCATGGTGGCCCTGGTCGGCCCCTCGGGCAGCGGCAAGTCCTCGTTGCTCGCCGCCGGCCTGCTCGGCCGGGAGGTGGCTGACGGCGCCCTGGCCGGCTGGGGGGCGACCTCGATCCCGGTGATCCGGCTGCTCGCCATGCCGCGCCCGGCGCTGCCCGGCGAACCGCCGCACCAGCTGGTGGTGGTGGACCAGCTCGAGGAGGCGCTCGCCCTGCCCGCCGCGCCGCGGCAGCAGTTCCTGGACTCCCTCGCCGAGCTCTCCGGACGCGCGGTCGTGGTGCTCGGCCTCCGCTCCGACGCCTTCGGGGCCGCCAGTGCCGAGCCCGTCCTGGAGGCGGCGATGGCGGCGCCGATCCTGCTGCCGGCGATGAGCCTGGAGGACCTGCGCGACGTGATCGTCCGCCCGGCCGGGTCCCTCGGGGTCTCCGTGGACGACGACCTGCTGCGGGTGTTGCTGGACGAACTGGCACCCGGCCCGAGCGAGCGGGTCGCCGCCGGCGCACTGCCGTTGCTGTCGAACGCGCTGCTGCTGATCTGGGCCGTGAGCAACGGCCGCCGCCTGACCCTGGCCGACTACCACACCGCCGGCGGCGTCGCGCGCGCCGTGGAGCGGCTCGCCGAGCAGGTCTACCTCTCGCTGGAACCGGCCCAGAAGGCGGCGGCGGAGCGGATGTTCCTGCGGCTGGTCCGGGTGGCGGGGGACGCGCTGGTCATGGAGACCCTCCCGCTGGCGGAGGTGGACGCCACCACGCGTCCGGCGATGGAGGCGTTCGTGGCCGCCCGGATGCTGACCACGGTCGAGGACGAGGTGCGGATCAGTCACCAGGCCCTGCTCAGCCACTGGCGGCGGCTGCAGGACTGGCTGGCCGAGCACCGCGACGACCTTGCCGTGCTGGAGAAGCTCCGCAACGCCGCCGAGGTGTGGGTCTCCGCGGACCGTGATCCGGCGGCGCTGATCCCGGTGCGCCGGCTCGGGCTGTTCGCGCCCTGGCTCGATCGCAGCAGCCGGAAGCGCCTGCTCACCGACGCCGAACGCGAGTTCGTCGAGGCATCGGACGAGCACTTCGCGAGGGCAGGGGAGGCCGACCTGGCCGGCCGGCGCGACCTCGCGCGCTGGAAGTTCACGACCTCCGTGCTCGTCGTGCTGGTCGTCCTGCTCGCCGTGGCCGTGCTCTGGCTGGCGACCGGAGGCTAGCCCGGACCAGGTTGGGGACGGTTCCTTACTCGGTCCACCCCCGGAGCTGGACCGAGTAAGGAACCGTCCCCAATCCGGTCCATCAGGCCGGGGCGGTCACCGTGAGCGGTTCGGAGCGGACGTAGGTCGTCGTGTACCCGGCGCGGTAGGCCCGCACCCGCACCTGGACGGTCTTGCCGAGCCGGCTCGCGCCCAGCGTGAAGGTGGCCGACCGGGCGTGCTTCAGCTTCTTGCCGTTCACGAACCACCGATAGCGGATCGACGTGGGTTCCGGCTCCCAGGTGCCGGCGTCCGCGGTGAGCGTGCTGCCGACGACCGCGTCCCCGGTGACGACGGGGACGGGTGCGGTCGTGAACTCCGCCCTCGCCACCTTCACCGAGGACGAGGTCCGCGAGGTGGTCCGGTAGCCGGCCCGCCGGGCGGTGACCTTCGCCGTGATCCGGTCGCCCACGTCCGAGGGACGCACCGTGTAGGTGGTCAGGCCCACTCCGGAGGCGCCGGCGATCGCCCGGCCGTTGCGCAGCCAGGTGATCGTGAGGCTGTCCGGCTCCGGAGCCCACGCACCGACGTCCACGCTCAGCACCTGGTCGGTGGCGGCCGTCCCCGTGATCACGGGCTTCGGGGTGTCGGTGAACCACGCGGGCACCACGTCGGCCATGCCGTCGGAGGTCATCGGGGTGCTGCCCGCGGCGGTGGTGGCGGTGACCCGCACCCGGATCGTGGTGCCGAGCTGGTCGGCGGTGATGTCGAAGGTCGGGTCGGTGGCGCCGGGGATGTCGCGGGAGTTCGCGGTCCACTGGTAGGCGAGCGTCGCGCCCTCGGGCACCCAGGTGCCGGGGACGGCGGTCAGCGTCCGACCCACCTGGGGCCCGCCGCCGATGCCCGGACGCGTCCACGGCGCGGGCAGGAACGACGCCGGTACCTCGGTCTGCTGGTAGGGCCACGACACGGACGTCCGCGGGATCGTCGGCAGGCAGGCGCGCGCCCCGCCCACGCCGCACTTGCTGTTCAGCGGCGAGGTGATCGGCACGCCCGTCCACCACGACGTCTGCTTCATCGCACCGTCCCAGGACAGCGAGATGTGCACGTGGTTCTTGTGGTTCGCGGTGTAGGAGCCGCGGCTGGCCATCTTCCGCCAGCCGAGTTCGGGGTAGTACACCGACCAGATGTGCTGGTTCCACAGGATGTACATCACCCCGAGCCGGTACGCCACCTCGCCGTTGTTCGCGGTCAGCCAGGCCAGCGCCTTGTCGACCCGCTTGCGCTGGCTGGCGTACTTGACGTCCATGTGCCAGTCGAGGGCCCGGCCCTCCTTGTGCTCGGAGGTGGTGCCGATGCTGCAGGCGCGGGAGATGCCGGACGAGCTGCCGCCCCAGGTCGCGATCAGGAGCTTCAGCAGCGCTCTCGTGCCGGGCTTCGCGGTCGGCGAGCAGGTGGTCTGCGGCATGTAGCCGAGGTGGGCGTCGATGGTGTTGGTGGCCAGCGACTCCGGCGGGGGCGGGGTCTTCGCGGTGGCGGCCGGGGCGGGTACCGTCCAGAGCAGGGTCAGCGCGGTGATTGCTGCGATGGCGGCGGCCAGCGGTCGGCGCACGGTCACTCCTTCGTCCCGGTCTGCCCGGCAGGGTAGCCGGGGCGGCGGCGCAGCGACCAGTCCCCGTACGGGTGGCGACCAATTGGCCGCGGACGCGTCCGGACCGGTAGTCTTGCCCCTCGGCCGTCCCTGTGGTGGCCACTGCTACGCCCTCCTGCCATGGGACCCGCCCATGGCCGCTCGAGACCAGAGGAGGTGGAGTTCGCGTATGCGCAAGTACGAAGTCGTGGTGATCATCGATCCCGACGTCGACGATCGCCAGGTGAACGGCTTGCTCGACAAGCCCCTGTCCGGACTGACCAAGGCCGGCGGCACCGTGGACAACATCGATGTGTGGGGCCGGCGTCGGCTCGCCTACGACATCCGGAAGAAGTCCGAAGGCATCTACGCCGTCATCAACGTGACCGCCGAGCCGGCCGTGGTGAAGGAGCTGGACCGCCAGTTCACCCTGAACGAGCAGATCATGCGGACCAAGGTGATCCGCCCCGACCTGCACTGATCGCCTGCTGGCCCCCTAGCCGGTGTCAGTGCGAACTGACAGGCTGGGACGGTCATCACGAAACACGTCCGATCTGAAAGACATCCACATGGCTGGCGAAACCATCATCACCCTGGTCGGCAACCTGACCGCCGACCCGGAACTGCGCTTCACCCCGTCCGGGGCTCCGGTGGCGAACTTCACCGTCGCCTCCACCCCGCGCACGTTCGACCGCAACGCGAACGAGTGGAAGGACGGCGACGCCATGTTCCTCAACTGCGCCGTCTGGCGCCAGGCGGCCGAGAACGTGGCCGAATCCCTCACCAAGGGGATGCGGGTCATCGTCCAGGGCCGGCTGAAGTCGCGTAGCTACGAGACCCGCGAGGGCGAGAAGCGCACCGTCTTCGAGGTGGACGTCGACGAGATCGGTCCCGCACTGAAGTATGCGACCGCCAAGGTCACCCGCTCTTCCGGCGGGGGCGGCGGCTCGTACTCCGGTGGCGGCTCGTCCGGCGGCGGTGGCTCCTCGTGGGGCCAGTCCTCCGGCCCGTCGCAACAGTCCGGCGGCTCCGACCCCTGGGCGTCCGCCCAGAGCGAGGAACCCCCGTTCTGACCAACACCGCCGCCTGAACAGCGGCACATCATCCACGTCATTCCGGCGACAGCCGGGCTTTCAGAACCAAGGAGAGCACCACAATGGCCTCACCGCGCAAGCCAATGAAATCGAAGAAGGTGGCGCCGGCGAAGAGCATTC
>JBDHZJ010000162.1:0-5864 GCA_039811825.1 Propionicimonas sp. | reverse complement strand
GACGGCGAGGCGTACGTGTTCATGGACACCGACACCTACGACCAGCTGAACCTCAGCGAGGACGTGGTCGGCGACGCCAAGAACTACCTGCTCGAGAACCAGGTCGCCACGGTCGCCCTGCACGAGGGCAACCCGCTCTACATCGACCTGCCCGCATCGGTCGAGCTCGAGGTCACCTACACCGAGCCCGGCCTGCAGGGCGACCGCTCCACCGGCGGCACCAAGCCCGCCACCGTCGAGACCGGCCTGCAGATCCAGGTGCCGCTGTTCATCAGCACCGGCGAGAAGGTCAAGGTGGACACCCGGGACGGCAGCTACCTCGGTCGGGTCTGACCGGAGTGGCCGAGCCCACCCGCATCACCCGGCCGGACGGCACCGTCCTGGAGCTGGTCGAGACGATCCCGGCGGAGGCCGAGGGCCGGCGTCCGACCCGCGCGAAGGCGCGCAAGCGCGCGCTGGACATCCTGTACGAGGCCGACCTGCGCGAACTGCCCGCCACCGAGGTGCTGGCGGCCCATCGGGCCGAGAACGACCCGCCGGTGCGCGACTTCACCGTGGCACTGGTCGAGGGCGTCGTGGCGCACCAGGCCGAGCTGGACGAGCTGGTCGCCGCCCGGCTGGCGTCCGGCTGGACGCTGGACCGGATGCCCCGGGTCGACCGGTGCCTGGCCCGGCTGGCCGGCTACGAGATGCTGCACACCGACACTCCCCGGGACGTGGCCCTGGCAGAGGCGATCGCACTCAGCCAGGAACTGTCCACCGACGAGTCGCCCGCCTTCCTGAACGGCGTGCTCTCGGGCCTGCCCGCCCGCGGGGACGCAGAACCGGGCTAGTCGCACACCCATGACGGCGGTCGCCACCCCCCTGCGTCGGCTGTGGGCCGAGCTGGCCCTGCTGACCACGCAGACCGCCCGCACCTGGGCGCGGCTCGCCGCGCCGATCGTCGGGCTGATGCTGATCGGCTGGTCGGGCAACGAGCTGTCGATCCTGCTGGGCACGGAGGTCTCCAGCTCCTACCCGTGGCTGGTCATCCCGGTGCTCGCCATGGGAGTGGTCGTCCAGCTCGTCACGATCGTGGTCGCGCTGCGCCTGGTCGCGATCGAGCTGGGGATGCCCGCGATGCTGGCCCGCGCGCCCGGCGCCGATCCCGCGGAGACGGGGCGCGAGACCACCCTGGCGCGCCTGGTGGCGGTCACGCTGCTGCCGTTCCTGGTCATGTACGCGGCGTTCGGCTTCCTCGCCGACTACGCCCGGCGGCTGGTCACCCTGAGCACCTACCGCCACGGTGCGGACCTGGTCAGTGCCCTGAACCCGGGCGTGGAGTGGGAGACGATCTGGACGTCGGGCACCTTCTGGGTGCTGGTGGCGATCCTGGTGGTGGGCTACCCGGTCCAGGTCCTGATCGAGCGGAGGCGTGACCACTTCCGCCACCCGTTGCTGGTCGGTCTGGTGCTGGTCGTGCTCGAGGCCACGCTGGGCTTCGTCGTGCTGCTGGGCGCCTTCAGGATCGTGGACGTGTTCGTCCTCTGGGCGCAGGGCCGCGAGGCAGCCGCCTGGCTCGAGCACGGGGTGGCCTGGCTGCGCGGCCTGTTCCCGTTCGACCTGCCGGCCATCGTCGTGGCCGGGTGGTCATTCTTCGTCGAGCAGGTCTGGCCGGTGGTCCTGCACGGGCTGACCCGGCCGTTCCTCTGGCTCGCGATGGCGGGCCTCGTCTTCGGCAGCCGCATGCTGACCCTGGCCGACCTGTGGCGCGTGGGGGAGCCCACGACAGAGGCGACCACGCGTCGCCAGGGAATGCTGGCGCGACTGCGCTCCGACAGCGCGCAGGCGCGCGGGCTCCGCTCGGTCGTGTTGAACGTGGAGGAGCTGGTGCTGGACGGGATCGACGTCCAGGTGCTGCCCGCCTGGCAGTCGCTGCGGCTGGTGCTGCGCGCCGGCTGGCCGTTCCTCGGCGCCTATGCGATCGCCTTCACGGTGCTCGATGCTGCGGGCTCAGCGCTCGAGGGGCTGGTCGATCTGGTGCTGGGCGGGCACCGGATCGAGTTCTGGCTGAAGGCGTGGCCGTTCGTCGACCTGATCTCGATGGTCGGCGTGATGAGCGTGACCTGGGTCCTGCTGGGTGTCGCCTACACGCGCGCGCTGTCGATCTTCACCGAGACCGGCCCCGACGGCGTGCAGCCGGTGCTCGTGCCCGGGCGCGGGGGGAGTGGCGGACGGCGCTCCACCGCGGTGGAGGCGCTCACCGTGGCCGTGGTGACCGTGGCGGTGGTCGTCGCGGTCGGCCTGGTCCCGAGCGGTGCCGAGGCCGACGTCCGGCGGGGGGTCGTCGGGCAGGCGGTACCGATGCAGGGCCAGGAGGTGGGCACCGGCTCGCCGCGGCTGGCCACGACGATCCGGACGGGTTCCGACGAGACCCGCACCGACGGCGTCTTCGTTGTCGTCGGCGTGTGGGTCGCCAGCCCGGGTCCCGACGGCGGGCTGGTCGATGTGACGCTGGTGAGCGGCGAGCGCACCTATCATCCCTACGACAGTGGGTTCGGCCCGTCCGCGTTGCCGGGCTTCCGTGCGGGCAAGGACCTGGTCTTCGAGGTCGATCCCGCCGACGTGGGCCCGGCGGCGCGCCTGGCCTTCAGGCCTGTGGAGGTCGTGTCCGGCTACCAGCAGTGGGTGGAGATCCCGCTCGGCCTCGCGGCGGAGGACGTGGCAGCAGCGCTGCCGGAGACCGTGGTCGATCCGTACGGTGCGGTGGTGGCGGCATGAGTGGACCGGTGCCGGGCGGGGGACCCGGGCGCCCGCGGGTCGGCTCCCGGTCGATCCTCGTGGTCGGCGTCGTCGTCGCGGTGTTCACGGCGGGGCTGTGGTTGTTCCTGGCCCGGGACGACGGTCGGCACCCCTACGTCCGCGCGGCGTCGGACCAGGCCGTCCCGATCGGTGCCACCACCTGGAGCCTGAACCAGTTGCGCGTGCTCGACTCGGTGCCGGTCTACAGCGACGAGCAGGAGCCGGTGCGGGGGGCGCGGTTCGTGGTCGCCGAACTGGACGCGGACCTCACCGGGCTCGCCGACGACGGGCTCTGCGTCTTCACCCTGGTCGCCGGCGACTACCGGTTCAACACCGAGTCCGGGTACTCGCCGGCGGGCGCCGCGACGGTGTGCACGCCGGGCACCGACGGGCCGATCTCCGTCGCCTTCGAAGTGCCGCAGCGACTGGTGGACCAGGTCGAGGGGGTAGCGGTCTCGCTGGTGGACGGGTCGCCCGAGACCCTGCTGCCGGGAACAACCCGGTAGCCGGGGTCTACTCCTGGGGCGGCAGCACGGTCAGTGGCACGGTGACCATCCGAGGCCGGGCGAAGGAGTCGACGTTCCAGTACTTCGTGTCGTCCAGGTCGAGGATCGTGTTCGCGGTGTACTCCTGCACGAACGCCGCGCACTGTAGGTCGGGGCCCGGCTCGAAGTCGCCGGGCAGGACGAAGCTCGCGACCATGGCCAGCGCGTGGTTGCCCGGGGGTACCTGGGTTCGTGAGGTCGCATCGCCGAGGGTGACCGACTCCAGGCTCGCGACGGTCCCGCCCGGCCCGGTCCGCACGGCGAGGTTGCCCCGGTCGCCGGTGATCGGGGCGAGCGAGGTGTCGTGCGGGTTGCGGACGGTACCGGAGACCTCGATCGTCCAGATACCGGCCCCGGTGTAGTCGGTGTCGGGGCGCGCTGTGGCGCTGTCGAGGGTGAAGACCAGGTTGCCCGCGTCCACCTCGTCGCCCGGTGCGAGCACCACGTAGTCGGTCCGGGTGCCGAAGCCGCCGAGCAGCCCGACCGTGAGGGCCAGGACGACGACCGCGGCGCCGGCGAGGAGCAGGTACCGACGGGCCCAGCGGCGGGCGCCGTGGTCGGGGCCGGCGGGTGCCGCGGCGGGCACGGTCCCGTCCCGTCCATCAGCCATGCCGCGGATTCTAGCCCGCCGACGTTTGGTAACCTCGTCCGGGTTCGACAGCGACCCGCGCCTCCCTACGCGAAGGATGCCCATGCCGAGCAGCGTCAACTCCCTCGAATCCGTTCCCGCACTCCTGGTGCTCGAGGACGGTCGCCATTTCCGGGGAGTGTCGTTCGGAGCCCGCGGGGAGACGTTCGGGGAGGCGGTGTTCGCCACCGGCATGTCGGGCTACCAGGAGACGCTCACCGACCCCAGCTACCACCGCCAGGTCGTGGTGGCCACCGCGCCGCACATCGGCAACACCGGCTGGAACGACGAGGACGACGAGTCCGGCCGGATCTGGGTGGCCGGCTACGTCGTGCGCGACCTGTCCCGGATGCGCTCCAACTGGCGCTCCAACCGCTCGCTGGACGAAGAACTACGTAGCCAGGGCGTGGTCGGCATCGCCGAGCTGGACACCAGGGCGCTGACCCGGCACCTGCGGGAGCGCGGCGCGATGCGGGTGGGCATCTCCACCGCGGAACTCGACGTCGACCGGCTGCTGGCGAAGGTGCTCGAATCGCCCCAGATGGCTGGCGCGAACCTGGTTGCCGACGTGACCGTGAGCGAACCCGAGGTGACCCCCGCGGTGGGGGAGCGGCGGTTCACCGTGGCCGCGGTCGACCTCGGCATCAAGGACATGACGCCCACCCGGATGTCCGAGCGGGGCATCGAGGTGCACGTGCTGCCGGCGGGTGTGAGCATCGAGCAGGTGCGCGCGGTCGCCCCCGACGGGGTGTTCTTCTCCAACGGCCCGGGCGACCCGGCCGCGGCCGACGACGCGGTCGCCCTGCTCCGGCAGGTGCTGGACGCCGGGCTGCCCTACTTCGGGATCTGCTTCGGCAACCAGATCTTCGGGCGGGCGCTGGGCTTCGGCACCTACAAGCTGAAGTACGGCCACCGCGGGATCAACCAGCCGGTGAAGGACCTGACCACGAACAAGGTGGAGGTCACCGCGCACAACCACGGGTTCGCCGTGGACGCGCCGCGCGAGGGCGCCGCGACAGCGTGGGGCGAGGCCCGGGTCTCCCACGTGAACCTGAACGACGACGTGGTCGAGGGCCTGGAGCTGCGCGGTCCGGACGGCGCCCTGCGCGGCTTCTCGGTGCAGTACCACCCGGAGGCCGCGGCCGGGCCGCACGACGCGTCCTACCTGTTCGACCGGTTCGTGGAGATGATGGCCGCGCACCGACAAGCCGGCCCCGCGAGGGAGGGGGACGCCTGATGCCGCGCCGCCACGACATCTCCTCGATCCTGGTGATCGGCTCCGGGCCGATCGTGATCGGCCAGGCCTGCGAGTTCGACTACTCCGGCACCCAGGCCTGCCGCGTGCTGCGCGAGGAGGGGTTCCGGGTGATCCTGGTGAATTCCAACCCGGCCACGATCATGACCGACCCGGAGTTCGCCGACGCGACCTACATCGAGCCGATCCAGCCCGACTACCTGGAGCAGGTGATCGCCGCCGAGCGCCCGGACGCCCTGCTGGCCACCCTGGGCGGCCAGACCGCCCTGAACGCCGCGGTCGCGCTGCACGAGTCGGGAGTGCTGGCGAAGTACGGCGTGGAGCTGATCGGCGCCTCCTTCGAGGCGATCCAGTCCGGTGAGGACCGGGAGAAGTTCAAGGAGATCGTCAGCGCCCTCGACGTGCCCGGCGCCAACCCCGAGGTGGCCCGCTCGCGGATCTGCCACACCATGGACGAGGTGTTCGCCGCCGCCGACGACCTGGGCTACCCGGTCGTGGTACGGCCGTCCTTCACCATGGGCGGGGTCGGCTCGGGCTTCGCCCACGACGCCGACGAGCTGCGCCGGATCGGCGGCCGCGGCCTGCAGGCGTCCCCGGTCACCGAGGTGCTGATCGAGGAGTCCGTGCTCGGCTGGAAGGAGTACGAGCTCGAGGT
>JBDHZJ010000161.1:0-5892 GCA_039811825.1 Propionicimonas sp. | reverse complement strand
GCGCTCGCCGACTTCAAGGGCACGCCGGTGGTGGTGAACTTCTTCGCGTCCTGGTGCGTGTACTGCAACGAGGAACTGCCGGGGTTCGTGCAGGTGGCGCAGGCGACCACCGACCAGGTGGCGTTCGTGGGCGTGGACACCAACGATCCCGGTGACGGCGCGGCGATGGCGAACCGGTTCGACCTCGCCGGCGCGGGCTTCCACCTGGCCCACGACATCGGCGACGACCCGGCGTCCGAGCTGTGGCTGTCGTACGGCTCGCAGGGATTGCCGGTGACCGCGTTCTACGACGCGAACGGCACCCTGGTCGACTTCGCCGGCGGCATGCTCACCCAGGCCGAGCTGCAGCAGCGCCTGAACAGCAACTTCGGGGTCGACGTGACCGCGCCGGACGCCTCCGGGCTGGTCGCGCCGGTGATCCCGCTGATCCCGCAGGGCGCCTACGAACTGCTCAGCCGCAATGCCGGCAGTGACTCCTTCGCCGCGATCGACCTGCGCCCGGCGTCCGAGTACGCGAAGGGGCACATCGAGGGCGCGCTGAACATCGAGGCGACGCCGGCCGACGTGGTCGCGAAGGCGAAGGACCTCGACAAGTCGGGCAGCTGGTTCCTCTACGACGCGTCCGGCACCGACGCCGAGGCGGTGGCGAACGCGCTGCACGACGCCGGGTACAAGCACGTCTACTTCATCCAGGGCGGCTGGGACGCGTGGACGTCCGGAGGGTTCCCGGCCACGACCTGACCCGCGGGCACCGACCCGGCTGGCGGTGTGGCGTCCGGAGTGGACCCGGGCGGCTCGGCTAGCCTGCCGATGGACTCGCGACAACCCTGGCGGTCAGGGTGGTGCAGGTCGGAGTCGAGGGGGATCCATGGGCAGGACCTTGCGGAGGACCGTCGGGGCAGCGGCGATCGTGATCGGGCTCTCGGTGGCCTTCACGGGCTGCTCGTTGCTGCCCGCCGCACCGGGCGCGACCGTCCAGCAGCAGAGCGCGACAGCGTCCACCGCCAGCGAGGATGCGGTGCTCGAGGCCTACGTGGCCGCCGTGCAGGCGGCCATGGACAAGCAGGGAGACGCGGCATGGCGGGACACCTACTCGAAGGTCACCGTCCGCTCCGGCGGCGCCGGCTCGGGCACCGTCGAGTACCGCTACACCTACGCGAAGAAGGTGAACAAGGCGGCCGCGAAGAAGTACCTCGCAGCCCAGGCCGCGACGCTGCAGGGCGTGTGCGACTCATCGGTGTTCCCCGAGATGGAGCGGGCCGGCATCTCCGATCCCAAGGTCCGATACACCTACCTGAACGCGAACGGCTCGAAGATCTGGTCGCACCTCTTCACGCCGTCGGAGTAGGGCGTGTCTCCCAATCCCGGGCGCTGGCGAGGATGTGCCCGGTGCGTCTGCTCGCAAGGCGGAAGACGAGTCGATAGTGGGCCTATCGCCGAGGATGACAACGCAGCGAGCAGGCGTACCGGGTGCACCGCAGACCCGACGACGAGAGTGAGGCGAGCTTGCTCGCACTCACCGAGGAGGACGGGTGGCGCGAAGCGCCAGCGCGTTCAGGATTGGGAGACACGCCCTGGCCGTCCGCCCCGATTGGGCAATCCGGCGCTCCACTGATAGCCTGCAGGGCTGATTTCGGAGAGGACCCAGAAATGCCGGGCACGGATTACGTCGTGAAGCGAGGGCAGTGCGAACTGCTCGCCGCGGCGTTGCTGCATGCCCCCAGCGGCATCGAGTACCGCAATGCGGGCTTCGGGCCGGGCCGGAGTGGGCCTCCGAACTGACACGACCAGAGAACATCTGGGCCACGTGTCCAGTGCTTACGGAAGCCGCCCGCTCGCCAGCCGAGCCGGGCGGCTTCCCATTTCCGCACGAGGGTCGCCGAGGCCCCACCCCGACAACTGAACAGAGGCGAATAGCTCAAGGGACAGAGCAGCGGTCTGCGAGGCCGCCGGTTGGGGGTTCGACTCCCCCTTCGCCTGCGAAGCCGCACTGAACCCGGCCCGGGGCACCCAGAGGAGATGGGGCTCACGGTCACACGGCCCGCGCCGGGGTGCGGTGAGAACTGAACAGTGGACACCTGCGTGGTGCCCGACAGGATGCCAGCCCGCCGACGGCGGGACCTGATCGGGATGCGCCCTGGGCTCTCCCGGGGGTGAGCAGGCCGTACCGCCCGGGACCCGGGCGCCGGCCCCGCGAGGACAGTGGAAGACCGCGGGACGGAACGACCGGCAAGGCCCGGAGAGCCCTCCCGCACGCGCGTCGGTTGGGCAAATGGCTGGCCCGCCTGGCTGTAGACCAGGTCCCTTCGGGGCGTGGGAGTTCGAATCTCTCCCGGCGCACCGCCTGTCCCGGACCTCCGGGAACAGGCGCACTGGCGATGGAGGTGAGAGGCCGCAGGGCTGCCGTCCGCCTGCAGAGCGGATACCCACCGGTTCGAGTCCGGCCGTCGCCTCGAAGTGCCCGCCCTGGCGGCGGCACGGCACGACAGCTCAGATGGAAGAGCGCCCGCCCGAAGAGCGGGAGGCCACCGGGTCGGTTCCGGTTCGTGCCACTGGCCCCTGCCCGGGGCCACCGGGGTTGAGGACGCTCTGCATCGGCGGACCTCCCCCGGCCTGCGGTTGAAGCTCAACGGGACGAGCACCAGCCTTCCAGGCTGGGGGTAGCGGGTTCGAGACCCGCCAGCCGCTCTGTGGTCGAGGCGAGCTACTGGCTAGCCGCGCCGGGTCGTGGCCCCGGCGTCCGAGAGGACTGTGCGGGTTCGATTCCCGTCGACCACCCCAGGCCCGAACGACAACGAAAGGAGGGGCTGAACCATGACCCAGGTAGCGGTCTACAACGCCGGCGGCGAGCAGTTGCTGCACACCGTCGACCTGCACCACGCGATCCGGATGCTGGTCCGGCGGGTCGCCCGCGTCCGGGAGTCGGTCGTCGGCGAGACGTTCGGCCCCTATCCGAGGCCGCGCTCGCTGGAGCTGGTCCGCTGGATCTTCACCGGCTGGATCTACCACGAGCGCGGCGAGCGGATGCCGCAGGTCAGCCGCGAGAACGTGCTGCGCCGCGACCGGTACACGTGCGCCTACTGCGGACGCACCGGCACCACGTACGACCACGTCGTGCCCCGCCGCCTCGGCGGACAGACGACGTGGCTGAACTGCGTGGCGGCGTGCGAGGACTGCAACAGCCGTCGCAAGGGCGGACGGACGCTCGCCCAGGCCGGCATGACGCTGCAGTTCCTGCCGTTCGTGCCGGAGGCGTGGGAGCTGCTGCCCCGCCGCCGCTGACCATCACCTGCCGGGGCCGCCCACGCGGTGGCCCCGGCTGCTCAACCGGCTTGTGAAAGGAGAAGAGAGATGAACACGGCCGAGCACCCGTTCCCGGTCGGACTGCCGGGAGCGACCAACGACAACACCCTGATGTGGGCGAACCCGCACGAGGTGGAGCCCGCAGCGCTCGACCAGCTGCGCAACATCAGCCGCCTGCCGTGGGTGGACCGCGTCCGCGTGATGCCGGACGTGCACCTCGGCAAGGGTGCGACGGTGGGCTCGGTGATCGCGATGCGCGACGCCGTCTCGCCGTCCGCGGTCGGGGTCGACATCGGCTGCGGCATGGGCGCCGTGCGGACGAACCTGACCCTGGACGACCTGCCCAACGACCTGCACGCACTGCGCCTGGCGATCGAGGCGGCCGTCCCGGTGGGGTTCAACGGCAACGACGGCCAGGCGCCGATCGTGCGCACCGACCAGCGGCTGCGCACCCGCTTCGACGCGCTGTTCGGGCGGTTCGACGAGCTGCGCGCGGCGGGGATCGGTGCGCGTGAGGGACGTGCGGTCGCGCAGTGCGGCTCGCTGGGCTCAGGGAACCACTTTGTCGAGTTGTGCGCCGCCGAGCAGGACGGCCACCTGTGGCTGACCCTGCACTCGGGGAGCCGCAACATCGGCAAGGAGCTCGCCGACCGGCACATCGCGACGGCGAAGACCCTGGAGCACAACCTGGGCCTGCCGGATCGCGACCTGGCCGTGTTCCTCGCCGGCACCGCGGAGATGGACGCCTACCTGCACGACCTGTGGTGGGCGCAGGACTACGCGATGCTGTCGCGCACGATCATGCTCGCCACCGTGCGGCGGGTCGTGGGTGACTGGTTCGACGGCCACGGGCTGGCTGTCGAGTTCGAGCCGCCGGTGCTCTGCCACCACAACTACGTCGCCAGGGAGACCTACGACGACGTGGAGCTGATCGTGACCCGCAAGGGCGCGATCCGGGCCGGTGCCGGCGACCTGGGCCTGATCCCGGGCTCGATGGGCACGGGGAGCTACGTGGTGCGCGGGCTCGGCAACGAGCAGTCGCTGAACTCGGCCTCGCACGGGGCCGGACGCCGCATGTCGCGCAACCAGGCGAAGCGGACGTTCACCACTGACGACCTGGCCCGCCAGACCGCCGGTGTCGAGTGCCGCAAGGACGCCGGGGTGGTCGACGAGATCCCCGGTGCGTACAAGCGCATCGAGGACGTGATGGCAGCCCAGGTCGACCTCGTGGAGGTCGTCGCCCGGCTGCAGACGCTGCTCTGCGTCAAGGGCTGACGCCCGAGGGAGGCGCCGGTGCGCCGGCACCTCCCGCCCGTCAGGTGCGTAAGCTCACCCACGCGCGGGAGTGCGGAACGAGGGCAGGGAGCGGCAGTGGCAGGCGAGACGGTGGCGAGGTGGTCGATCGCTCGGGAGGAGCGTCGGGTCATCCTGGCCATGGTGGGACTCATCCTCGTCCTGCACGTGGCGGGTTGGGGCGTCCTGATCGCCCTGGTCGGGTCGGGGCAGCTGGCTGCCGGGACCGGTCAAGTGTTCGGTGTCGGGCTCGGCCTGACCGCCTACACCCTCGGCATGCGGCACGCGTTCGACGCCGACCACATCGCGGCGATCGACAACACCACCCGCAAGCAGATCGCCGAAGGGGGCAGGCCGGTCTCGGTCGGGTTCTGGTTCTCGCTGGGCCACTCCACGGTCGTGCTGGTACTCGTCGCGCTGCTCGTACTCGGCGTCCGGTCGCTGGCGAGCCAGCTGTCGGATGACTCCTCGGTGCTGCAGCAGGTGACCGGCGTCGCGGGAACGGTGGTCTCGGGGGTGTTCCTGCTGCTCATCGGCGTGGTCAACCTGGTCGTGCTGGTCGGGATCGTCGGGGTGTTCCGGCGGATGCGGCGCGGCTCGTTCGACGAGGCCGAACTCGAGGAACAACTCGACAACCGAGGGCTGGCCAACCGGCTGCTCCGCGGTGCGATCAGGGCGGTGACCAGGCCGCGCCACATGTACCCCGTCGGGCTGCTGTTCGGGCTCGGCTTCGACACCGCGACCGAGGTCGGGCTGCTCGTGATCGCCGCCGGCGCGGCCGTGAGCCTGCCTTGGTACGCCGTGCTGACGCTGCCGGTGTTGTTCGCGGCCGGCATGTGCCTGCTCGACACCCTCGACGGGCTGTTCATGCGCTACGCCTACGGATGGGCGAACTTCCGTCCGGTGCGGAAGGTGTACTACAACATCGCGATCACGGGGCTCTCGGTCGCCGTCGCGCTCGTGATCGGTGGCATCGAACTGGTCTCGGTGCTGGCCGACAAGCTCGCGATCCACTCCGGACCGCTCGCCGCGATCGCCGCACTCGACCTCGGCGACGTCGGGTTCCTGATGACCGGCCTGTTCGTGATCGCCTGGCTGGTGGCAGCCCTGATCTGGAAGCTCGGCCGGATCGAGGAGCGCTGGAGCCAGGGGTGAGCCCCGTCCGGCGTCCTCGATGTCCTGAGACCTCACCTGGTCGGGGCGAGAGGACTCGAACCTCCGATCTCCTGCTCCCAAAGCAGGCGCGCTAGCCACTGCGCTACGCCCCGTGGACCGCGGCAACTCTACCGAGGCAGG
>JBDHZJ010000160.1:0-5894 GCA_039811825.1 Propionicimonas sp. | reverse complement strand
GCTGGTGGCGGCCGTAACGACGGCCCACCCCTGATTCCACCAACCCACGGCCGTCCGTCGCAGGCGGCCGTTTCGCATGCCTGAGCCGGGTGGCGACCGATCGAGGAGAACGATGTCCGAACAGACCACGAGCGTGGCCGACACCGCGGGTGACGACCTCGCCCAGTCGACGTCCGACGCGTCCCTGCGCCGCACCGAGGCGCGCAGTGCCGAGATCGAGGCGCAGATCGCGACGGACCCGTCCGGCTTCCGCGTGATGACCGGCGACCGGCCCACCGGCAACCTGCACCTGGGTCACTACTTCGGCTCGCTCGCCAACCGGGTGCGGCTCCAGGACGCCGGGGTCGAGACCTACATCCTGATCGCCGACTACCAGGTCATCACCGACCGCGACGGTACCGGCCCGATCCACGAGCGGGTGCTCGGCATGATGGCCGACTACCTCGCCATCGGCCTCGACCCGGATCGCACCACGATCTACGCGCACTCGGCCGTGCCCGCGCTGAACCAGCTGCTGTTGCCGTTCCTGTCCCTGGTCACGGACGCGGAGCTGCGCCGCAACCCGACCGTGAAGGCCGAGCTGGAGGCCACCGGCGACCGGCCCATGTCGGGGCTGCTGCTCACCTACCCCGTGCACCAGGCGGCCGACATCCTGTTCTGCAAGGCGAACCTGGTGCCGGTCGGCAAGGACCAGTTGCCGCACCTCGAACAGACCCGCGTGGTCGCCCGCCGTTTCGACGAGCGCTACGGCCGCGTGGACCCGGCCCGTCCGGTGTTCCCGCAGGCGGAGGCTCTGCTCAGCAAGGCGTCCACTGTGCTCGGCCTCGACGGCACCAAGATGAGCAAGTCCAAGGGCAACGTGATCGAGCTCGGCATGGACGCCGACACCACCGCGAAGCTGATCAAGAAGGCTGTCACGGACTCCGACCGGCACATCACCTACGACCCGGCAAACCGTCCGGAGGTGTCGAACCTGCTGACGCTGGCGTCCCTGTGCACCGGCCGTGACCCGGTCGAGATCGCCGCGGAGATCGGGGACGGCGGCGGCGGCGGCCTGAAGCGGCTGGTCACCGAGTCGGTCAACGAGTTCTTCGCCCCGATCCGGGCCCGGCGGGTCGAACTGGTCGCCGACCCCGGCTACCTGGTCGACGTGCTGCGCAACGGCAACGCCCACGCCAACGAGGTGGGCGACGCCACCCTGGCCGAGGTGCGCCAGGCCATGAACATGGTCTACTGACCTCGGCAATCCTGCCCACGGTGCCCGGGTCGGGATCCCGGAAGGATGGCGCCATGGCGCACCCGATCATGTTCGACCCCGCCGATCCCTGGCTGGCGCAGGTGCGCGGCATCGCGCTCGGCCTGCCGGGCGCCGCGGAGAAGGTCTCCCACGGCCGCCCTGCCTTCCACACGCGCAAGGTGTTCGCCTACTACGGGGGCTCGATCCGCGTGGACGGGGCGTGGGTCGCCCACGACCAGGCGATCCTGCTGTTGGCGGCTGACCTTGCCGGCCAGGAGGCGTTGCGGGCGCGCCCGAATGCCTGGATTCCGGCCTACCTCGGACCGTCCGGCTGGACCGGCCTCGACCTCGGGCCCGAGACCGATCGGGACGAGCTCGCCGAGTTGGTGGAGGAATCGTTCCGGGCGACCGCGCCGGCAGCCCTCGTGCGAGAGCTGGAGCGACGCTGACTGACCGCTCCCCAAGGAGCGGTTGCGTCTGACGTTGAACTACGAAGCGTCGGCCGGTGCGCTGGTCTCCGGGTTGCCGCCGCCGGAGCGACGACGGCGACGCCGGCGGTTCCGGGACGCGCCGGAGCCGGTCGCCTCGCCGTCGCCGACGGAGGCCGCCACGGGCTCCGTCGGGGCGTCCGTGGCCGCACCGGCCCCGCCCTCGACGGGCTCGCCGTTGCGCAGCCGGCGCCGGGTGCGCTCGCGCGGGGCGCGCTCCTTGCGGTCCTTGTGGTCCTTGTGGTGGTGGCCGTCCTTGTGGTGGCCACCCTTGTTCCGGTCGTCGCGACGCTCCCGCGGCGGGGCGTCGACGAGCCGGCCCCGAGCGCCCTCCGGGATGCCGAGGTCGCTGAACAGGTGCGGCGAGGTGGAGTAGGTCTCGGGAACCTCGGGGAAGTCCAGTTCGAGGGCGCGGTTGATCACCTTCCAGCGGGTGACATCCGCCCAGTCGACCAGGGTGACCGCGGTGCCCTTCGCGCCCGCCCGGCCGGTGCGGCCGATCCGGTGCACATAGGTCATCTCCGAGTCGGGGCACTCGTAGTTGATCACGTGGCTGACGTCGGTGATGTCGATGCCGCGCGCGGCCACGTCGGTGGCGACCAGCACGGACACCTTGCCCTCACGGAACTTCTTCAGGGCTTTCTCGCGGGCCACTTGGTTCAGGTCGCCGTGGATCGAGGTGGCCTTGAAACCCCGGTCCTCGAGCTCGTCGGACAGCCGCTGGGCGGCCCGCTTGGTGCGGGTGAAGATCATGGTCCGAGTGCACTCCGGCGCCTGCAGGATGCGTCCGATGATCTCGGGCTTGTCCAGGTCGTGCGCCTGGTAGACGAACTGGGTGGTGTCGGGGACGGTGAGCTGGGCGTCATGGCTCTCGGCGCGCACGTTCACCGGCTGGTTCAGGTGCATCCGGGCCAGCGCGACGACCGCGGCCGGCATGGTCGCGCTGAACAGCAGCGTCTGGCGCGACTTCGGGGTCTTGCCGATCAGGCGCTCCACGTCGGGCAGGAAGCCGAGGTCGAGCATCTCGTCGGCCTCGTCGAGCACCAGGACGCGCACGTGGGAGAGGTCGAGCGAGCGGCGATTCGCCAGGTCGAGCAGGCGCCCGGGCGTGCCGACGACCACGTCGACGCCGGACGCGAGCGCGTCGAGCTGCGGCTCGTAGCCGACCCCGCCGTAGACGGTGAGGACGCGCGCCTCGCGCACGGTGGATGCGTCCGCGAGGTCGCGGGCGACCTGCAGGGCGAGCTCACGGGTTGGGCACATCACGAGCGCCTGCGGGGCGCCCGGCACCAGCAGGTCGGCGTACTCCGGGTCGGTGGGGACGGCGATGCGCTGCAGCAGGCTGACGCCGAACGCCAGCGTCTTGCCGGTGCCCGTGCGGGCCTGGCCGATCATGTCGGTGCCTGCGACCGCGATCGGGATGGCGAGCGACTGGATCGGGAACGGGTGCACGATGCCCAGCTGCGCCAGGGCCTCGGTGATCTCGGGGATGACGCCCAGGTCGCCGAAGGTGTGTTCGGGGTCGGCCGCGGGCATGGTCTCGGTGATGGTGTCGGTCAGGGTCATGCCTTATCTGTTGCTGCAGCCGGCTACGGCGCAGACATATCGGACCGCCGGCGGCGCGCGTTCGGCCGCTCGAGGCAGGCACGCACAACTGATGTGCTGCGGGGACAGTCTAGCGTGCCCGGCCTTCGCGGCCCGCAGCGGCGTGGCGCGGCCGGATCAGGCGGGGAGGATCAGACGGTGCCGAAGCCGACCGGGCGGGTCTTCTCCTGGCCGAGGTCGATGTAGGCGACCTTGTCGGCCGGCACGAGCACGCGACGGCCCTTCTCGTCGGTGAGGGCGAGCATGGTGCCGTCGGTGAGCGCCTTGCGCAGGTCGGCCTCGACCTCGGCGCCGGTGGCCTCGGTCTCCACCGTGAGTTCACGGGCCACGTTCTGAATGCCGATCTTGATCTCCACCGGTTCCTCCTCGTTGGTGCGTGCGCCAAGCTACCAGCGCGGATCGTGCGGGCGGGTGCCCGTACGCCGAGAGCGCAACGGGTGGCTCAGTCGGCGAGGGCCTCGGCCTCGTCCTCGGTGGCGCGACGCACGACGATCCGGGTCCAGGCGCCCACGTAGATGCGCTGGCCCGGGCTCAGCTCCACGCGTCCCTGCGGGATCGGCATGGCGGGCAGCGGGCCCGCGGCGCCGCCGACGAAGGTGCCGTTCGCGGAGTCGAGGTCCTCGATCCACCAGCGGGTGCCGTCGGTGGTGAGCATGGCGTGGCGCCGGCTGCAACCGGTGTCGAGCTCGCAGTCGACGTCGGGGAAGATGCCCCGGCTGTGCGAGACGCGCCCGATCAGGTTGCTCTCCTTCACCAGCGGCACGATGTCGGGCAGGCCGGGCGACGGCAGCGGATCCGTCGAGCCCTGGGCGGCGTACCAGTCCGGGTCGATCCACAGCTCGGCCACCCACTCCACCGCGGAACTCGCCGGGACGGCGGCAGCGACCTCGCCGGCCACGGGGGCCTCGCCGGCCACGGGGGCCTCGACCGCGACGGCGGGCGACTCGGCGTCGAAGTCGGCCTCCGGGTCGCCCTCGGTGACCACGTCGTGGGTGGCGGCGACCTCGTGCGGATGTGGTGCCTCGGCCTCGGCCATCGGGGTGGCCGCGGGCGCAGGATCCTCGGGAACGGGAGCGGGGGCGGCCTCCCCGGGAACGGAAGCAGCTACCTCGGGCGCCGGCAGGCCGGGCCAGGCCACCGGCGGTGCCTCCGGGCTCGCCGGGGGCATGGCGCCCGTCGTGAAGTCGAAGCCGCACGCCTCGCAGAACAGCGCGTCCGCCACGTTCGGGGTCTGGCAGTGCGGGCACACCACCGGGGTCGGTGCGGCCGCCGCCGGGGCCGGCGGCGCAGCCTCCTGGCCCGCGGCCACCGGCAGTCCGCAGGTGTCGCAGAAGTCGGTCTGGCTCGTCTCGTGCCCGGCCGGACAGATCGGCATGTCAGCCCCTGATCCTCGTGGTCTTGGTCGACGCCGTGTCCAGTGCCATCTCGTCGGCTTTCTCCACGGCCTTCTTCAACCTCACGGTACCCGTACGGGCGTCGGCGATATCGACGACCTTCCGCAGCTTGGAGGTGGCTTCGGTGTTGCCGGTCTCGGTGGCCAGCTGGACGGCGCGGCCCAGCTTCGTGGTGGCGGTCGCCTCGTCGCCCACGGCCTTCGCGGCGAGGCCCTCCTGGATCACCTGGGCGAGTTCGGCCTGCCCGGTGTAGTGCGCCACCTCCGGGTTGATCTGGGCGGTCAGGTTCGTGTCGGACGACCACTTCGCCTTGACCAGTCCCTGGGTGAGCAGGTCGGCACCGACGGCGAGCTGGACGCGCGCGGCGAGCTGCTCCTGGCCGACCGACTTCGCGGCCAGCCGCACCGCCACGTGGTAGTCGCGCTCCTCGTCCGCCCAGGCGCCGGTCGGGTAGCTCATGGTCAGCTGGTTCACCGGCGTGCCGCGGTGGGTGAGGTCCTCGACGGTCGGCGAGACCTGCCGGATGAACAGCACCTGCGCGCCCTGCGGGATCCACACGCGCAGGTCGGCGTTGGCCACGCCCCGGGCCATCGACTGGCGCATCAGCTCGGCGAACACGGCGCTCATCTGGCCGGGATCGCCGATGATGTCGACCGTGCCCAGCATCGCCTGGGCGATCTTGCGGATCTCGGCCACCTTCCAGTCCACGCCGACACCGCGGGCGTCCACCTGGAAGTCGCCGGCGCAGTTCCCGATCGCCGCGTCCAGCTGGGTGGAGGTCTCGTTGTGGTTCTCGCCGTCGGTGAGCAGGATGACGTGCTTCTGGGCGAGGTTGCCGATGGAGGCGAACAGGGCCTTGCACAGGTTCAGCCAGGTGCCCATCGCCGTGCCGCCCTCGGCCCGGAAGAAGCTGATCGCGCGCCGGGCCTCGGCCCGTGTCCGTGCGTCCATCCGGACCATTCCCGCGCCGGTCTGCACCATCGGATAGGCGAGGTAGGCCTTGTGGTTCCCGGCGACGACGGCGAAGTAGGTGCCGTCGAGAATGTTGTCGAGCGCGATCATCGCCGCCTGCTTCGCGGCGTTCATGTTGGCGACGCCCATCGAGCCGGACGTGTCGACCACCACGATCTCGCCGGCGTCCCCACTGCCCGTCCGCCCGGCCGAGCCGGC
>JBDHZJ010000159.1:0-5948 GCA_039811825.1 Propionicimonas sp. | reverse complement strand
GCCATCGTCGGTGATCCGGCCGGTCCATTGGTCCCGGGTGGTGTAGCGGGCGGGTTCGATGAGGGCGTGGTGGTGGTGGCACAGCAAGGTGAGGTTGTGCAGGGCGGTCGGGCCGCCGTTCCACCAGGGGATGATGTGGTGGGCTTCGCACAGGTTGGGGCGGGTGTCACACCCCGGGAAGGTGCATCCACCATCGCGTTGGATGAGCGCGGTCCGGATGGGTTTGGTGACGAGCCGGTGCTCCCGTCCGACGTCGAGGACCTCCGACGGCCCGCCGAGGACCGCGGGGACGAGGTTCGCCTCGCAACAGACACGGCGCAGCTCCCCGGCCGACAACTCCACGTCGCCGATGAGTCCGGCGCCGGCTGCTTGTTGGTGGAGTTGGTGGTAGTCGAGTGTCACGATCACCGTCGGTACACCGAGCCCGGGGACGGGTATTGCGTTCGCGGCTGTATTGATCAGGGAGATGAGGGCGTCGGCGCGGCGTTGTTCGGGGTTGGGCGGGACAGCGAGCGGGTCCCGGGCTTCGATGGTGGTGCGGCGTAGCGCTTCCTGGTGGGTGTCGATCAGCGCGATCCACTGCTCGGCCTCCACCCGCGGCAGGGAGCCGTCGAACCGGACGGAGGCACCGTCGCGGTAGAACCGCAGGCTGCGTTGCCGGTACGCGGTTTCGGCCTGGCGCTGCAACCGCTGCTCCGACAACTCGTCGGCCTCTGTCGGTGCGACCTGCGCCAACACCCGGCCCGCCGAACGGGACAACTGGTCGGCGTCGAGGTGGGAGGCGAGCTCGACCAGGACCTGTTCGGCCCGGGCCTGCTGGGCGGCATCCAACTGGTCACTCAGCCCGTCGAGCACTCGCGTGATCGCGCGGGCCTGCCCGGTCCCGATCCGTCCCTCGGTGGCGGCCTCACCCACCCGCGGGTGTTCACCCAACGACCTGGCCTGACCCACCGCACCGGCTGCTTCACGCTTCGACAGGTTCTCACCCATCCCCAGCCAGGAGGTCATCGGGGTGCCGGCGGCACGTTCCGAGGCCTGGGCCTGGTCGGCCTCGGCGACCAGCAGCCCGGCCAGCGCCTCGATCCGGCCCCGGACTCGCCGGGCGGCCCGGACCCAGTCCAGCCGGGTGTGGTCGTCCACACCGGCCCGGTCAGCATCAACACAATCGAGGACGCGCTCGATCCGGGCCAGTGCCACACCGGCCGGGATCGGGCTCATCGTTCCTGTCATGCGACTAGTCAAACACCTGCCACTGACATTTTATCGAACACGCGTACGAGTCCTGTTTTTACGGCATGGCCAGAAGCAGCGCGGGTGCCCTTCGTGACGCGGACCGGCTCGTTCCTCGCCGGTCCGCTCCTCAGGGACCGTGGGAGGGGTGCGCCGGGCTCCTCAGGGACCGGGCAAGAGTGGGGCCCGCTCCTCAGGGGCCGGTCAGAAGGGGCGGCCGACGTCTCATTGCGGCGGCGGATGCGTACAAGTGACCCGCGCCGCCGCCTCCCGGTCGGCCTGGCCTGCTGGAAGCGGCCCGACCGGGGGTGCCGGGCCACGGGGGGTGTCTCATGCTCGCCGACCACGCCCGGATGCCCACGCTCGCCACCGCCGATCTGGCGCGCGCCGGAGTTCTACGAGGGGACGCTGGGCTTCACGCCCGCAGATGATGTCGCCGAAGGGTTGCTCTACCGCGCCGGGAACAGCAGCTTCCTGGTCTACCCGTCCAGCTTCGCCGGCACGAACAAGGCCACGTCGATGTTCTTCAACGTCCCGTCCGGGGACTTCGAGGCCATCGTGGGCGACCTCCGTGGCAAGGGGGCCGGACGGGAACATCCTCAACGTCGACACGATGGGCTGAGTCAGCGGCCCAGTTCATCCAGGCGTCGCTCCAGATAGCGCCGCTCGGGGTCCGTGGGTGCGAGCGCGAGCGCCTCGGTGTAGAACGCCACCGCGTCCGACCGCCGCCCGGCCCGCCGGCTCAGGTCGGCCCGGGCCGCGGGGAGCAGGTGGTAGCCCGCCAGCGTCCCGGACGCCGCGAGTTGCGCCAGCGCGTCCAGGCCCGCCGACGGCCGTGTCGCCATGCCCAGCGCGATTGCCCGGTTGAGTGCCACGAACGGCGTGTCGGGTAGTTCGTCGTAGCACGCGAGGATCGTCCGCCAATCCGTGTCCGCCGCGGACGCCGCCCGCGCGTGCACCGCCTGGATCTCCGCCTGCACCCGGTACGGTCCCCGCCCGGCCGACGGCGCCGCCAGCAGTCGAAGCCCCTCGGCGATCTCGTCCGCGTCCCACCGCGACCGGTCCTGCTCCTCCAGCGTCACCAGGTCGCCCGCAGCGTCGACCCGCGCTGCCGAGCGGGCGTGCTGCAGCAGCATCAGCGCCAGCAGCCCCTCCGCCTCCGGCTCCGGCAGCAGGCCGACCAGCAACCGGCCCAGCCGGATCGCCTCCGCGGCGAGGTCGGGACGCTGCAGGTCGGCCCCAGAGGTGGCCGCGTAGCCCTCGTTGTGAATGAGGTACAGCACCGCGAGCACCCCGTCCAGCCGCTCGGGCAGTGCCTCGGGCGGCGGCACCCGGTACGGAATGCCCGCGTGCGCGATCTTCGCCTTCGCCCGCACGACCCGCTGGGCCATCGTCGACTCGCTGGTGAAGAACGCCCGCGCCACCTCCGCGGTACCCAGCCCGCCGACGGTGCGCAGGGTGAGCGCCACCCGCGCCTCCAGCGGCAGCGCCGGGTGCGCGCAGGTGAAGACCAGCCGCAGCCGGTCGTCCCAGTCCGGCTCGCCGGCCGCGTCCGCCGGGTCGACCGACCCCGGGTCCCTCGCGTGTTCCTGCACCGCCCACTCCTGCAGCTTGTCTCGTTCGACCCCGCGCCGGCGCAACCGGTCCAGCGCGAGGTTCCTGGCCGCGGTCGTGAGCCACGCGCCCGGGTTGCGGGGGACGCCGTCCCGCGGCCAGGTGGCGACGGCCCGCTCGAACGCGCCGGCCGTCGCCTCCTCGGCCACGTCCCAGTCGCCGGTCACCCGGATCAGGGTGGCGACGATCCGTGCCCACTCGGTCTCGAACGCCGAGCGGACCGCGGCCTCGACGCCCGGGTGCCCGCCGGTCAGCCCGCCACCGCCGGCTCGGTGCGGACGCCGCGTTCGGCCGCCTCCCGCGCGGCCCGCGCCACGTGGTCGTCGGCCACGTCGAACGGCCACAGCGGGCACAGCACCATCAGCCCGCCGCGGGCCATCGGGTGGGCGGCGGCCACCTCGATCGCCTCGTCCAGCCCGCTCACCTCGAGCAGGTCGAGGCCGGCGATCCACTCCTTCGCCTCGGCGAACGGCCCGTCCGTGACCAGCACCTTGCCGCCGCGCGAGCGCACCAGCGTCGCGTCGGAGGTCGGCCGCAGCACCTCGCCGAACAGGCGCACGCCCCGGCCGTCCATCTCCTCGACCCACGGGTTCGGATCGTCGGGGCCGTCCTTCTCGCCCGTCGGGTCCGCGCACACCAGCATCAGGTAGCGGACGCCCTTCGTGGCCCGCTCCGGCAGGTCGGCCGGCACCACCCGGTAGCCGGGCTCCGCGTCCGGCCAGGTCATGAACGGACGCACCTCCGCCGCACCGAACCGCGCCGCCGGGTGCTTCGACGCGATCTCGATCGCCTCGTCGAGGTCGCGGCAGTCGATGATGTCGAAGCCGCCGATCCACTCCCTGGCCTCGGTGAACGGGCCCTCGGTGACCAGCACCTTCCCGTCCCGGACCCGGACGCTGGTCGCGTCCCGGCCCGGCCGTAGTCGCTCCCCGTACTCCGCGACGCCGCGGGCCTCGACGTCGGCCACCCACTCGGCGATGTTGTCCTCGGCGGGGTCGTAGGGAAGGGCGTCGATCCCCTCGGCATACAGCAACAGGTATTCCATGATTGCTCATCTCCACCCGTCCGACGAACGGGCGACGCCCGGATCGACATCCCGCACGGACACGCTAGACAGGCGCGGCAGCGAGCGGAAGCTGCGGCGGCCCCCTCAGGCTTGAGGAAGGCTTGACATCGGCTTAGCGGGCCCGAAGCAGCGCCCTGCCTAGCGTTGAGCCCATGACGCTGCACACCCCCTTGTCCCTGCGGAACCCCGCGCTCCTCCTGGCCTCGCTCGCGCTGCCCCTGACCGCGTGCGCCACCACGCCGCCAGCGAGTACAACTGCGCAGGCCGCAGCACCGGCCACGAGCCCCGCCTCCGTTCCCGCGGCCACCCCGAGCGCCACCACGGCTTCCGGGACGCCGAGTGCCCCCTCGAGCTCCGCCTCGGCGACGCCGAGCGCGAGCGGCTACACGATGGCGCAGGTGCGCAAGCACTCCGACGCCTCGTCCTGCTGGACGGTGATCAACGGCGACGTCTACGACCTGACCAAGTGGGTCAACCGCCATCCCGGCGGGCCGGCCAGGATCCTCGGCCTGTGCGGCAGGGACGGGACGGCGGCCTTCCGCGCCGAGCACGGCAGGGAGCGGGAGCCGAACCGGACCCTCGCGGGCTACAAGCTGGGTCCGCTCGCGTGAGCGACTCCACCCGGGCCGGGGCGTCACCGCCCGCTCCGGGTGGTCGCGCGCCCGTGACCGCCCCGGCGCCGGACCTTCCGGCCGGGGCGCCCTCGTCGCGTGGACGCTGGGCGGGCTTCGCGGCCCTCGCCGGCGGCCTGGCCATGATCGTCCTCGACGGGACGGTGGTCTCCGTGACCACCCCGGCGATGGTGGACGACCTCGGGCTCACCCTCTCCGACGCCCAGTGGGTCGCGAGCGGGTACGCCGTCGCGTTCGCGGCACTGCTGCTCACCACGGGACGGCTCGGTGACCGCCACGGACGCCGGCTGCTGTTCGTGCTCGGCGTCGTCGTGTTCGCCGCGGGCAGCCTGCTCGCCGCGGCGGCCGGGGACCCTGCCGCCCTGATCGGCGCCCGGATCGTCCAGGGCGCGGGTGGCTCGCTGGTGCTGCCCTCGACCCTGTCGACGGTGAACGCGACGTTCCGCGGCCGCGACCGCGCCGTGGCGTTCGGCCTGTGGGGAGCGGTGATGGCCGGTGCGGCCCGCGGTCGGCCCGCTGCTCGGCGGCTGGCTCGCCACCGACTTCTCCTGGCGGTGGGTCTTCCTGATCAACCTCCCGCTGGCCGCCGTCGTGCTCGCGCTCGCGCACCGGTTCGTCCCGGAGACCCGCGGCGACGGCCGGCCCGGTCTCGACGCCGCCGGGCTGCTGCTCGGCGCGGTCGGCCCGGGCGCGCTGGTGTTCGGGCTGATCGAGGCCCCCGTCCTCGGCTGGTTCCGTCCCCGCGAGGACGTGGAGTTCCTCGGCAGCACCTGGTCAGGGAGCGGGCCCGTCTCGATCGCCTTCGTCGCGCTCGCGGTCGGCGCACTCGCCACCGCCCTGCTGTTCGCCGTCGAGCGCCGGCGCGGGCGTCGGGGCCGGGCCGTGGTCCTGGACCTCTCGCTGTTCTCGGTGCCCACGTTCGCCTGGGGCAACCTGACCGCGGCGATGGTCGCGGTGGGGGAGTTCGCGTTGCTGTTCGCGCTCCCGCTCTACCTCGTCTACGCCGAGCGGCTGTCGGTGCTGCAGGCCGGCTGGGTACTCGCGGCGATGGCCGGCGGCGCCTTCGTCGCCGGCGCCCGGGCGCGATCGCTGGCCCAGCGGCTGGGCCCGCCGCGGGTGGTCACGGTGGGGCTCGCCCTCGAGCTGGCCGCCACGGTCGTCGCAGCCTGGCTGCTGCCGTCCGGCCTGCCGGTGGCCCTGGTCGCGGCGCTGCTCGCCGTCTACGGGCTGGGCCTCGGCCTGGCGTCCGCCCAACTGACGTCGACGGTGCTGAGCGACGTGCCGGTCGCGCGCTCGGGCACGGCCGCCGCTACCCAGAGCACCGTCCGCCAACTCGGCTCGGCGTTCGGGGCCGCGCTGGCTGGCACGATCCTCGCCACCGGCTTCGCGATCACCGTGCCTCAGCG
>JBDHZJ010000158.1:0-5961 GCA_039811825.1 Propionicimonas sp. | reverse complement strand
GACAACGCCCCCATGGCCGTGATCGAGATCGTGACCGAGAGCGTCGAGGACTCCCGCAAGGCCAAGGCCAAGGGTTCCGCCAAGAAGGCCGAGCCGGCCAAGGCGGAGACGAAGAAAGCCGCGCCGAAGAAGGCCGCCGCGAAGAAGGCCGAGCCGGTCGAGGAGGTCGTCGAGACTCCGGCGTCCGACGAGATCGAGGACGTCACCATCGAGGCCACCGAGGTGGCCGCGGCCGACGAGGCGCCCGAGTACGGCGAGGGCTCCTACGTGGGCGACGAGCCGCCGAAGGGCTACGACATCAAGGGCAACTCCGACTCGATGAAGTTCCACACGCCCGAATCGCAGTGGTACGAGGCGACCAAGGCCGAGGTCTGGTTCAACTCGGTCGAGGCCGCTGAGGCCGCCGGCTTCGTGAACGTGCTGGCCAAGAAGGACGACGAGGAGGCCTGAGCCTCCGCCCGACTCCGCACCGCCCGTCTCCCGCTGGGGAGGCGGGCGGTGCTGCGTCTTTCAGGGCTGCGCGGGCCGTTCAGCCGCTGGCGCGGGCCGCTCACGGCGATGACGGAGCGCGGACATGAGTGCCACCACCAGTGCGAGCACTCCGAACACGAGCATCGTGCCGAACGCCACGAGCCCGAACATCCCCGGATCCCACTCGCGCGCCACGAGCCAGCCGTCGATCGCACCACCAAGGAGGATGATCCCGAGGCCTGCCAGCAGCGACCTCCCGAAGCCGCCCCACTCCCTCGCCCCGACCACGCCGAGGGCGCCGAGGGCGAGAATGAACCCCACCAGGACCATCACGTCCCGGCGCGGAGGATCGATATCGGCGGCCATACCCAGCGTCAGGAACAGGCCCACCGCGATGAAACCCGCTGCGATCACGCCAAGGAACGAACGGGGGCCCAGGTCCTGGAAAGGTTCGCGCGCAGCCACGTCGCCATGCTAGGGACCGGTCAGCCGCCCACGGTGAGCGGGCCTGCCGAGGGTGGGCGCGGACCCTGCGCCGGAGCGGGCGTCAGCGCAGGTACAGCGCCCGAGCAGGGCAGAGCTTGACGGCGAGGGCCGCCGCCTCGGGGTCGACGTTCTCCGTCCGGATCACCGGATAGCCCCACTCGTCCAGCACGATCGCGCCGGGCAGCGTCTGCGCGCACACGCCGTGACCGGTGCAGAGCACCCGGTCGACGGCGATCCGGGCCGGTTCAGGCGAGCCGGGCATGACGCAGCCCTCCCTTCTGGCAGGAGTGGTTCGCGTGGGCCGCGAACTCGGGTTCGAGCGTGGCCAGCGCCGAGCGGGCGAAGCGTGACACCCCGTCCGGGTGGGCGCAGGCGCCGCGGCGCTGCAGCAGGTCGAGCCGCACGTGCAGGCGCTGGAAGCGGTCCGCGGTCGGCGTGCGTCCGTACGTGGCCCAGTCGCCGGCCAGGGCGGGCAGGCCGAACATGCACGGCCCGCACTGCCCTGCGGACTCCCCGGCGCCGTAGGAGAGCAGCTGGATCGCGGTCTCGACCGGGCACTCGGACGGGTCCCAGACGGTGAAGATGCCCGGCCCGAGCGAGCCGCCGTGGCGTTTCATGTCGGTGCCGGTCCAGATCGTCGTGCGCGCGTCCTGCGCGGTGAGCAGGACGCCGCCGAGCCCGCCGACGCCCACGTGGCGCGCGTCCGCGGGCAGGCCGCCGGCGAGGGCGAGGATGTCGGCGATCGGCATTCCCGCGGCCACCTCGTGCACACCGGGACGGACCACGTGGCCGCCGATCGCGACCAGCCTCGGACCGGGCTCCGCCTCGGTGCCGAAGGAGCGGAACCAGGCGGCGCCGTTGCGGTTGATCTGGCTCACCCGCAGCAGCGTCTCGGCGTTCAGCACGACGGTCGGCCGGATCCGGTGGCCCTGGCTGTCCCTGCCGCCGAAGACGAACGGCGCCCGCTTGGTCATCGGCTTGGCCGGCCCGCCGTGGGCGATCCGGATCAGGGACGTCTCCTCCGAGGACACATAGCGGTGCGGCACCTCCAGCACCTGCAGGCCGGCCGAGTGCAGCAGGGCTGCGGTGCGGGAGCCGCGGTGGGCGGCGTAGCGCACCTTCGGCCGGCGCCCGTGCGCCACCAGCGACGCCCCCTCGATCAGTTCGGGCAGGCGGTGCTCGACGATCCAGGCGTCCTTGGCCGCGCCGATCTCGCCGTCGCACGCGTTCACGATCAGCTCGGCGCGGTGCTCCTGCGCGGCGGTCACCTTGATCGCGGTGCTGAAGGCCGCTCCGCCGCGTCCGGTCAGGCCCGCGGCCTCGAGCAGTTCGATGATGCCGCTCATGCCCACTCCTGTGCGTCGATCTGCCGGCGTCGTTCCCCGTCGGCGTGGTTGGCGATGATCCGCCAGCTCACCATCAGCCCGCCGGCCACCGCGCAGGCGATGCTGACCACGCGCAACAGGGGCTGGTCGGAGGTGCCCATGAAGAACCCGTGGCCGAGCGCGACCAGCCACATGGCATACGACAGCCAGTGAATCAGCCGCCAGCGGTGCTCGGGGATCCGGTGCCGTAGGTAGCTGGTCACGAGCAGCACGATCAGCAGGTCGACCCCGAGCGTGCCCAGGCCCACCAGCAGGGTCTCGTAGCCGGACGTGAACGGCACCAGCACGGACAGCCAGCCGATCGACACGTAGCCGTCCACGATGGCCGTGACGATGTGGGTGCCGAGGAAGACCAGCATGCCGAGGGAGAGCCAGCGGTGCAGGCCCATCACGACGGTGGCGCTCTCGCCGTGCGGACGGCGGCGTCCGGCCGTGATCATGCCTAGGCAGACCACGAGGGTGAGCAGCACGATGCTGACCACGCCGGTGGCGCGGGACAGGTACCACAGGGCTTCGCCGCTCATGCCGGGCCCCCTTCGGACTCCGGCCGCGGCCAGCCGGGGGTGTAGGTGACCGTGCCGTCGGGACGGTCGAGGCGGGCGGCGACCCCCCTGCGGATCAGCCAGTCCGGGGCGTCCTCACCGAGCACCAGGGCCGCGGTGGAGGCGGTGTTGGCCTCGAGCGCGTCCGCGGCGATGCAGGTGACCTGGGCCCAGGCTGTCGACGCCGGACGGCCCGTCCGTGGGTCGACGATGTGGTGGACGGTGCCGGTGTCGGTCTGCCAGCGCCGCAGTTGGGTGGACGAGGTCGCCACGCCCTGGGTGGTGATCGTGACCACCTGCAGCACGGAGCCTCCCGCGGCCTCGACGCCGATCCGCCAGCCGTCCCCGGGCGCGGCGCCCGAGGTGGCGATGTCGCCGCCGAGGTTCACCAGGAAGCCGCCGGGCAGGGTCAGGGCGAGCCGGCGGGCGATCACGTCCGCGGCCCGGGCCTTCGCGGTGGAGCCGAAGTCGAGCACGGTGCCCTGCGGGGTGGAGACGCGCCCGTCGCGGGTGCGTCCGACGGTCTCCCAGCCGGGCACGCGCGCGCCGGTGAGGGTCACGGTGAAGCCGGGCCGGGCGCGGACGGCGGCCAGGTCCTGGTCGTAGCCGGCGGCGATCATCGCCGAGCCGACGGTGAAGTCGACCAGGCCGTCGCTGAGCCGGGCGGCGCGGCGGGCGGCGTCCAGGTGGTCGAGGAACAGCGGCGAGGCCCAGCACCAGGTGGTCGCCTTCGCCGCGGTGGCCGCCAGGCGGCTCACCTCGGAGTCGTCCCGGAACCGGGACACGGCCCGGTCGAGGTCGGCCAGGTAGTCCTTCGTCAGCGCGACGGCCGCAGCCAGCGCGTCCGGGTCGGTCGCGAGCACACGGTTCGTGGTGCCAATGGCGTCGAAGCTCGCCTCGACCGGCTCGACGGCAGGTGCCGCCTGCGGTGCGTGCAGCGTGCCCGCGGTGCTCATGAGCCCTTCGTCCGGGTCTGGCTGGAGCCCGAACTGGTCCCGGCCTGCCGGGCCGGGGCGAAGCCCGTCGAGGCGCGCGAGCTGCGGTGCTTCTGGGTGGGCTGCGTCGACTCCTCGTCGTCCGGCTGGTTCGGGACCACGACCACGCTGGTGTCCGGGGCGGCGACGGCCTCCTGCTCCTCGTGGCGGGACAGCGCCAGGTTGGTCGCCAGCCCGGCGGTCGCCACGGTCGCGGTCGCCATCAGTGCGCTGACGGCGACCCTGGTCTTGGTCAGTGCCGGTGTGTTCACGGGGCCCTCCTCCGGGCGGGTCTTCGTACCGATCCTCACTGTGGATTCCTTCCCTGTGAGTGTGCTGTCGGGGGTATCAAGCCGGTCCTAAGCCGGGTTCAAGTCGGGGCGAAGTCCCACCCGGACCGGCTCAGGAGCCGTGGGTGGTGGTCTGGGCGGAGCCGCCGGAGTTGCTGGAGGAGCCGGTGGACGTGAACCCCGAGTCGGTCGAGGAGCTGTTGCTCGTGGTGGTGGTGGTCGTGGTCGTGGTGGTGGCGCTGTCGGCGGTGCCGGCCGCGGCGGCCGCGATCCCGCCGGTGGCGAGTGCTGCGGCCGCCATCGCGCCCGCCATGACGCGGCGAGCCTTGGACACTGCGGGTGTGTTGGTCATCTGGAGCCTCCCAGGTTCGGGTAGGCCATCACCGTCCGCCCCGATCCCCGGAGCCGGCTGTGCGCAGGCAACGGCTGCGCTGGTGACTTCTGATGAGCAGCCTGTGAACCCGAAACATGGGGACGGTTCTCGTGAACCGGGGGGACGGTTCTCGCGAACCGTGGGGACGGTTCCATTCCAGTTCACCCGTTCCCCCTTGTCGGAGGCTTGAATCGGAAAGGAACCGTCCCCGTGAACCGGAATGGGGACGGTTCTTGCGAACCGGAACGGAACCGTCCCCGTGAACCGGAACGGAACCGTCCCCGTGAACCGGAACGGAACCGTCCCCGTGAACCGGAACGGAACCGTCCCCGATCAGCCGGGGACGATCAACGGCCCCGGGAACCTCTTTGGGGGGAGAGGACCCGGGGCCGCTGGACCGAGAGTGGATTGTTGCGCCGGAGGGGGATTTCAGGCGCAACTCCATGGTCTGGTGCCGGCTTTCGCGTAGTAGCGGTTCGCCACGGTGATCTGTTCGGCGCGGCTGGCCAGGTCGGCGCGGGCCGCGAAGTCGCGTCCGCCGTTGGAGGTCCAGGCGACCATGTTGAACTGCAGGCCGCCGTAGTAGCCGTTGCCGGTGTTGATGTGCCAGTTGCCGCCGGACTCACAGCGGGCGATGCGATCCCACATGGCGGCCCGGGCGAGGTTCAGGCCGACGCCGCTCGGCGTGGTCTTCGTGCCGACCGAGAGCACCTGGTCGGTCGCCTTGCGCAGCATCACCTCGGTGACGACGACCTTCTTCTTCACCTCGCCGTTGACGATGGTGATCTCGTAGGTGCGCTTCGCCTTGCCGGCCTTGCCCGCGGTGAGGACGCGGGTCTCGCCCTTCCACAGGCTGGAGTTGTTCTGCTTCACCGTGTCGAACGGAACCGTCTCGGTCTTCGTCTTCGTCTTCACGACGATCCGGTCGAGCGTGACGGTCTCGCCATCGGTGATGGGGGTGCTGCCCACCGGGTCGAGCTTGTCGGTCGCCGAGACCACCAGGCCCTCGTCGACCAGCAGGTCGGCGACGGTGGGGGCGTTCGTGGTGAGCGTCTGCTTCTTGCCGCCGACGGTGAGCGTGACCTGCTTCGGGGTGGTCACCTCGACGGTGAGCCCTTCCCGCGGCAGGGGAGTGCTCAGCGGGGTGCCGAACCGGGCGTCCGCGAGGCTCAGCGCGGGGTCGTCCTCGGTCGCGGCCAGCTGGGTGGGCTGGGCGGGCAGGGCGTCGGTGGCGATGGCCTCGTCGAGAGTGGCCGCGGTGGTCGTGAACGTCTGCGGGACGCCGTCCACGTTCAGCGTGACCTGCTTGCTGTACCGGACGCTCACGGTGGTGCCGCTGGTGAGCGGGCTGTCGACCGCCGGCGTGACCACGTCGCCCTCGGCCACCGTGATGCCGCGGGCCGCGAGGACGTCGGCCACGGTGAGGGCGAAGCCGGTCAC
>JBDHZJ010000157.1:0-6006 GCA_039811825.1 Propionicimonas sp. | reverse complement strand
TGGTGTTCCAGAACTACGCGCTGTACCCGCACATGACCGTCGCCGACAACATGGGCTTCGCCCTGAAGATGGCCGGCGTGCCCAAGGCCGAGCGCGACCAGCGCGTCCTCGAGGCCGCGCACCTGCTGGGCCTGGAGTCGTTCCTCGCCCGCAAGCCGAAGGCCCTCTCCGGTGGCCAGCGCCAGCGCGTCGCCATGGGTCGCGCCATCGTCCGCCAGCCGCAGGTCTTCCTGATGGACGAGCCGCTGTCCAACCTGGACGCCAAGCTGCGCGTCTCCACCCGCACCCAGATCGCCGCCCTGCAGACCCGCCTGGGCGTCACCACCGTCTACGTGACCCACGACCAGGTCGAGGCCATGACGATGGGCGACCGGGTCGCCGTGATGAAGGACGGCATCCTGCAGCAGGTCGACAACCCGCTCACCTTGTACGACAAGCCGGCCAACCTGTTCGTCGCGGGCTTCATCGGCTCGCCGGCCATGAACCTGATCACCGGTGACGTCGTCGAGCACGGCGTCGTGGTCGGCGACTACGTCGTGCCCGTGCCCCGGGAGGTCCTGGCCAAGGCCGGCGACGAGAAGACGCTCGTGCTGGGCATCCGTCCGGAGAACTTCCGGATCTCGACCGAGGGCATCGGCGTCGACATCGACGTGGTCGAGGAACTGGGCGCGGACGGCTACCTCTACGGCACGCTCGCCGGTCTCGACGAGGAGGAGAAGCTCAACGCGGCGCAGATCGTCGCCCGCGTCTCCGCCCGGACGCCACCGCAGCGCGGCACGACCGTGAAGCTGAACACCGACCCCGCCACCATGCACGTCTTCTCCGAGAAGACGCAGGAGCGGCTGACCGACTGACCAGCTGTACCGAGGGCCGGCCGGAGCGATCCGGCCGGCCCTCGTGCGTTCGGGGCCATGGTGTACAAAGGGACCCGTGCCCCGGTTCCTCTCCTCGCGCCCGGACTCCCGGCTGATCCCGCTCCCGTGGGAAGTGCCGCTGGCCGAGTGGCCGACCGAGCACCTGGTGGCCCTCCCCCGCGGCATCTCGCGGCACGTCGTCCGGTTCATCAAGGTCGGCTCCTCTGTCTACGCGGCCAAGGAGGTGATCGAGAGCCTGGCCATCCACGAGTACCGGATGCTCACCGACCTGCACCGCACCGACACCCCCGCAGTGGAACCGCTGGCGGTGGTGACCGGGCGGATCGATGCGGACGGCGAGCCGCTCGATCCTGTCCTGATCACCCGGCACCTGGAGTTCTCGCTGCCCTACCGCTCGCTGTTCGCCCAGGGGGTGCGTCCGGACACCGTCGGGCGGCTGCTGGACGCGATGGTGGTGCTGCTCGCGCGGTTGCACCTGGTCGGCTTCCTGTGGGGTGACGTGTCGCTGTCCAACATCCTGTTCCGCCGCGACGCGGGCGAGTTCGCGGCGTACCTGGTCGACGCCGAGACCGCCGAGATGCACGAGACCCTGACCGCCGGCCAGCGGGAGCACGACCTGGCGATCGCGACCACCAACCTCTACGGGGAGTTCAGCGACCTCGAGGCCGGGCAGATGCTCGACGCGTCCCTCGACCCGCAGAAGCTCGTCGAGTCGATCCTCACCCGCTACCGCGAGCTGTGGGCGGAGCTGACCGGGGCGGAGGAGTTCTCCGACCAGGAGGTGTTCCGGATCGAGAACCGGGTGCGGCGGCTCAACGCCCTCGGCTTCGACGTGGCCGAACTGGCCATCGACACCTCCACCGACGGCTCGAAGATCAGGATCCAGCCCAAGGTCGTGGACGCCGGCCACCACACCCGGCGCCTGCTCCGGCTGACCGGGCTCGACGTCGAGGAGCACCAGGCCCGTCGGCTGCTGAACGACCTGGACACGTTCCGGGCCCGCACCAACCAGGGCCACGTGGACGAGGCGGTCGTCGCCCACCAGTGGCTGACCCAGTGCTTCCAGCCCGTGGTCACCGCCGTCCCCCCGGAGCTGCGGGGCAAACGCGAGTCCGCGCAGATCTACCACGAGGTGCTCGACTACCGCTGGTACGCATCGCAGCGCGAACACCGCGAGGTGCCGCTGCTGGACGCCACCCACGGCTACATCCACGACGTTCTCGAGCGCCTGCCCGACGAGGCGATGACCGGCGACCGGGAAGCCGTGGACGAGCGGCAGCTGGCGAACCCCTACGACCCGTCCCAGGGCTTCGTCGACGACGAGGGCCCGATGCCGGTCGACCCGTGGGAGGTGGCCGACGACGAACCCGCGGCCGTCGCCGGCTTCCTGGACATCGAGGCGCTCCGGGCCCGCGGCCGCTGACCGTCCGGGACTCGCCGCTGACTTCCTCCCGCCCCGCTCGCCCCGTCTCCCCACTCGCTTCCTCCCGCCCCGCTCGCCCCGTCTCCCCACTCGCTTCCTCCCGCCCCGCTCGCCCCGTCTCCCCACTCGCAAACTGGCCACTATTGGCCGTAGTCGGCCTATTCGGGCCACTTTGCGGCGGATCGGGGGCCAGGGCGGCCGCCATCCACGGTGCCCGGTCCAAGAAGTTATCCACAGATTGTGTACGGACCCCTCCCGCAGCACCCCATCGTGACCGCAGGATGCACGGCATGCACAAGAGCCTTGTTCCGGACGCGCGCCTACGGGATCTTGCCGCTGCCCAGTCCGGACTGGTCAGCGCCGAGCAGGCCCTGCTGCTGGGATTGAGCCGGGAGTCCGTGCGCCGGCTGGTCCGTGACTGCCACTGGTGCCGAGTCAGCAACGGGGTGTACGACACGAGGCCCGGCACTGAGGACGCCGGCAAGCGGATCTGGGCCGCCGCGCTGAGGGCCGGTGACCCATGTGCCGTGGGCGGGGAGGCAGCGCTGTTCCTCTATGGCCTCGACCGCCGCGTCGACCGGATCATCATCTGGACGCCCGACGAGCGGCACCCCCGATCGGACCCCGCGGTGCGAATGCGCCGCGACCGCATCGGACGTCTCGGCCGCCGGCGCGGTCTGCTCCCCAGGATCCGGGCAGAGGACGCGGTGATCGACGTCGCCGAACACCTCCGCCTCGAGGATGCGGTCGGCCTGATCTCCGAGGCGGTGCGACGTCACGTGGTGACCCTGCCCTCGCTGCGCTCGACGATCGACGAGCGCGCCAGGGTCCGCAACCGCAGGCTCCTGCTCGCCCTGATCGCCGACCTCGAGGGAATCGAGAGCACGCTGGAGTACGTCTATCGCAGGGACGTCGAGCGGGCGCACGGCCTGCCGAAGGGAGAGCGGCAGCAATCCGTGAGCCGGGGCACTCGTTCGGACGTGGCCTACGACGCCTTCACCACGCTCGTCGAGCTCGACGGCAGGGCGGGGCACGTCGACTTCGAGTCGGGCTTCCGGGACATGCACCGGGACAACGTCCACGCACTGAGCGAGTGGAAGACATTGCGGTACGGAAGCGTCGACGTGCGAGGGAACCCCTGTGCGGTCGCGCGACAGGTGGCCTCGGTGCTCGCCGCCCGCGGGTGGACCGGGGCGATCACACCCTGCACGGCCTGCCGAATCGGGTTCGAACACCAACAAGGTGGCCAGTATCGGCCGTAGTCGGCCAATACTGGCCACTTTGCGAGGGATGGGGGAGGGAAAGCAGCGGTCTGCGGCGGCTGGATAGACTGCCGCGGTGAGTTTCCGCCTGTACGACAGCGCCCGGCGCGCCGTGGTCGATTTCCAGCCGCTCCACCCCGGCGAGGTCTCGATCTACTGCTGCGGCGCCACCGTGCAGTCGGCCCCCCACTTGGGCCACGTGCGCAAGGAGGTCAACTTCGACGTCCTGCGGCGCTGGCTCGAGCACTCCGGCCTGCGGGTCACGATCCTCAGCAACATCACCGACATCGACGACAAGATCCTCGCGAAGTCGGCGGAGGCCGGCCAGCCCTGGTGGGCGCACGCCTTCACCTACGAGGGTGCCTTCCACGAGGCGTTCCGGGCTCTCGGTGTCCGGCGTCCGACCTACGAGCCGCGCGCCACCGGCCACGTGCCCGAGATGATCGCCCTGATGCAGGAGCTGATCGACCGCGGCCACGCCTACCCCGCGGCGGACGGCTCCGGCGACGTCTACTTCAGCGTGTTGAGCTGGCCCGCCTACGGCGAGCTGTCCGGGATGAAGGTCGAGGAGATGGAGCCGGCCGAGGACGCGGACCCGCGCGGCAAGCGCGATCCCCGCGACTTCGCGCTGTGGAAGGGCCACAAGCCCGGCGACCCCGAGTCGGCGGCCTGGGACACGCCGTGGGGACGCGGCCGGCCCGGCTGGCACCTGGAGTGCTCGGCGATGGCCGGCAAGTACCTCGGCGATGCGTTCGACATCCACGGCGGCGGCATCGACCTGCGCTTCCCGCACCACGAGAACGAGGTCGCGCAGTCGAAGGCCGCCGGACGGCCGTTCGCGTCCTACTGGATGCACAACGCCTGGGTCACCCTCGCCGGGGAGAAGATGAGCAAGTCGCTGGGCAACACCGCGGACGTGCTCGCCGCCGTCGAGCGCTACGGCGGCCGGGCCGTCCGGCTGTACCTGGTCGGGCCCCACTACCGCTCGGCGATCGAGCTGTCCGACGCCGCCCTGGCCGAGGCCGCGGCGCAGCTCGCCCGGATCGACTCGTTCCTGGACCGGGCCGCCGACGTCAAGGCCGGCCAGCAGGCGCCGTCGCCGCGGGAGGCGATCCCGGCCGCCTTCGCCGAGGCGATGGACGACGACCTGGGCACCCCCGCCGCGATGGCCGTGTTGTTCACCACCGTCAAGGAGGGCAACATCGCCCTCGACGCCGGGGACGGCGAGGCCGCAGCGCGCGCCCACGCCGCCGTCCGCTCGATGCTGGACGTGCTCGGCCTCGACCCGGCCGCCCCCGAGTGGGCGGGCACGACGAGCGCGTCCGACGACCTGAAGCCGGTGGTCGACGGGCTGGTCGGTGCCCTGCTGGAACAACGCCAGCAGGCCAGGGCGCGCAAGGACTGGCCGGCGGCGGACGCGATCCGCGATCGTCTCGCCGAGCTCGGCCTGAAGGTCGAGGACACCGCCAACGGCCCCCGCTGGTCGATCGAGAAGTAGGAGCGTCATGCCAGGCAACAGCCAGCGCAAGGGAGCCGTGCGCAAGAAGGGCAAGACCACCCCGGCCGGTTCGGGCGGCCGCGTCCGCCGCGGCCTCGAGGGCAAGGGCCCGACCCCGCGGGCCGAGGACCGGCCCTACCACAAGGCCTACCGCAAGCGCGGACCCGACGAGCCGGGCAAGACCACGGGCGCCAAGCCGAAGGGCTCCCGGTCGGGTGGCCGCCCGGCGAAGGCCGGCGGCACCGCGACCGCAGGCGCCGACTGGGTGATCGGGCGCAATCCCGTGCTGGAGGCGCTGCAGGCCGGCCTGCCGGTGCGCCGCGCCTACGTGGCCGACGGCGTCGAGCGGGACGACCGGCTGCGCGACATCCTCGCCTTCGCCGCCGAGCACGGGGTCCCGTTGCTGCAGGCCACCCGCGGCGAACTCGACCGGCTCACCGGCGGCGGAGTGCACCAGGGCGTCGCCCTGCAACTGCCCGCCTTCGAGTACGCGGACGCAGAGGACGTGCTCGCCGACGCCCTCGACGCCGACACTGCCGGACTGGTCGTGGCCTGCGACTCGATCACCGACCCGCGCAACCTGGGCGCGATCGTGCGCAGCGCCGCGGCGTTCGGCGCGCACGGCGTGATCATTCCGGAACGCCGCTCGGCCCAGATGACCGCCGCGGCCTGGAAGACCTCTGCCGGCGCGGCCGCGCGCGTCCCGGTGGCCCGGGTGACGAACCTCAACCGCACCCTGAAGGCCTACGCCGAGGCGGGCTTCACCGTGGTCGGGCTGGCCGGGGAGGCCGAGACCGACATCGCCGGCTTCCCTGGCATCGACGGCCCCCTGCTGATCGTGGTCGGCTCGGAGGGCGCGGGCCTGGCCCGCCTGGTCCGGGACAACTGCGACGTGCTCGTGCACATCCCGATCCAGTCCGCGGTGGAGTCGCTGAACGCGTCCGTGGC
>JBDHZJ010000156.1:0-6009 GCA_039811825.1 Propionicimonas sp. | reverse complement strand
GTCACCGGGATCTTGATCTCGATCGGCGACAGCACGATCGCCAGCAGCGGCAGCAGCGAGCCCACCGTGAACGCGATCGCCGAGGACACCGCCGCCACCCACGGGCTGGTCAGGTTGTCCGGGTCGATCCCCAGCTCGGTCTCGGCGTGCGCGGCCAGCGCGTCGTGGGCGTGCAGCTGCTCGGCGACCTTCAGCGCCAGTTCGGCGTCCAGGCCCTTCTGCTCGTACAGCCCGGCGAGCTCGGCCAGTTCCTCCTCCGGCATCTCCTCGAGCTCGCGGCGCTCCTTCTCCAGCAGCGCGCGCTCGGTGTCCCGCTGGGCACTCACCGAGACGTACTCCCCCACCGCCATCGATAACGCACCGGCGGTGAGCCCGGCGATGCCCGCGGTGAGGATCGGGATGGGGTCCATCGTCGCGCCGGCGACGCCGATCACGATGCCGGCGGTGGAGACGATGCCGTCGTTGGCGCCCAGCACCGCGGCGCGGAGGCTGTTCAGCCGCGCGTGGTGGGACCCCTCCGCCGCCTCTGTGGCCTGGTAGGCGGCGGGATCATCGCCGGCGAGCGGCTCGGTGGGCGGCATGGGGCTCCTCTCGACTGGCGCAGCAGAGCCTATGCCCACGGGGGCGACCCCGTGCTCAGGCGAGCGGACCGAGCAGGAAGTTCTTCAGCTCCGACGCGGGACGTGACTGACCACCGTGCTGGGCCTTGAAGGCGGCGGAGCCGTCCGTGCCGCACAGGCCCAGGATCGCCTGCTGGCCACCGGGGTGCCGGCTGATCCAGTCGGTCAGGTCGTAGACGTTGCCGTCGATGGCGGTCCAGCAGGAGGACGCGTCCGCGTGCTTGGCCACCTGGTCCATGGTGTAGCCCGTGGCCGAACTGCTGGCGCTCGGGCTCGTCGAGGTCGAGGCGGACGCGGACGGCGTGGTCGCCGAGGCGCCCGGCTCGGGCGTGGCAGCCACCGTCGGCTCGCCGCCGACCGTGCCCGCCCAGGCCGCCTCGGCACCGGAATGCCCGACCAGCACCGTGACGCCGGTCACCACCAGCGCCATCAGCGAGGCGAGCACGCCCAGGATCGTGGTCGCGGCCGAGCGCGGCCGGCCCGCGGAACTGCTCCTGCGGTGCAGGACGTACCACGCGATCGCCAGCACCAGCAGGCCCACCGCGAGCAGCGGCAGCTGGTCGCCCCAGGCGGCGTGGGTCGCCGGTTCCCCCACCTGGGCCGCGAGCGCCTCGCCGGACTCCTTCGCGACGAAGGCCGCACCCGTCCCGACGACGAGTACGAGCAGCGTGAGCAGGCCGTACCGGTCCGCCCAACGGGGCACGATCACGAGCAGGATCAGCCCGAGTGCGGCCAGCGGGAGCAGCACGACGGCGAAGTGGACGACGAGCGGGTGTACGGGCAGACCGGCGATCGAATCGAAGAGGCCGGACTCAAGGGGCGTCAGCATGCCAACGAAGCTACCCGGGCCTGCCTCAAGCGAACCTCAAGGGGGTGCCAAGCCTCGGCAAACCCTGCGTCGCGTGGAGCCCGCCGACGCGAAAAGGAACCGTCCCCATTCCCCGTCGACGCGAAATGGGGACGGTTCTCATTCCGCGTCACTCGTGGCGGAACTGGGGGCGCCCGTCCACGCAGGTGGCGAACACCTTCACCTCGCTGCGGTCGTCGGAGTCCTTCGACTCGAAGTCGACCCGGAGCCGCTCCGGCCCCTTCTCGTACGGCTTCGCCCAGTACCCGTCGTCGGGGACGGCGCCGCCCAGCGAGATCGCATCGCCGGCGCAGACGGCGGTCAGCCGGCCACCCGTGCCGGTCCAGGTGCGTGAGCCCGCGGTCGGCCCGGCGCTCGGCGATTCCGTGCTGGTGACCGTGACCCGGGACGGCTGCCCGACGCCCGCGCCGGCCGAGGAGATCACGCCCCAGGTGAGCGCGGACGCGCCCGCCACCGTGCACACCCACAGCAGGGCGATCAGCAGGATCCGGCGTCCGGTCACCGACCCATGATTGCACTGCGCACGAAGGACCGCCGGAGTACGTTACGGCCATGGCACGCGTTCTGGTGGTGGAGGACGACCCGGCGATCGCCCGGCTGCTCCGACGCAGCCTCACCGACCGGGGAGACGTGGTCGACGTCGCGTCCGACGGGGCGACCGGGCTCACCATCGCCATGCGGGACAAGCCGGACGTGGTGCTGCTCGACCTCGGGCTGCCCGACCTCGACGGACGCGAGGTGCTGCAGATGCTGCGCGCCGTCAGCCAGGTGCCGGTGATCGTGGTCACCGCCCAGGACGACGACCGCACCGTCGTGCAGGCCCTGGACGCCGGCGCCGACGACTACCTCGTCAAGCCCTTCGGCAGCGAGCAGCTCGCCGCCCGGATGCGCGCGGTGCTGCGCCGCTCCGGGCCCGCCACGGTGGACGCCGCCGTGCGCGTCGGCGACCTCGAGATCGACCCGGCGGCCCGGCGCGTCACGATCGGCGGCGAGCCCGTGGAGCTGTCCCGCAAGGAGTTCGACCTGCTCTGGCTGCTCGCCAGCCGGCCCGGTGAGGTGATCACCAAGCGCGACATGCTGGCCGAGGTGTGGGGGCTGCCGTTCGGCGGCGGAGACCGCACGATCGACGTCCACCTGAGCTGGCTGCGCCGCAAGCTCGGCGAGACCGCCGCCGAACCGCGCTACCTGCACACCGTCCGCGGGGTGGGGGTACGGCTGGCTCCCCCCGGTGACGTGTCCTGATGCGCCGCCAGGTCAGCCTGCTGATGGCGGTGATCAGCACCGCGATCGTCGCGTCGTTCGTGATCCCGCTGATGCTGCTGGTGCGCACGCTGGCCGAGGACCGCGGCATGGCCGTGGCCAGCGAGCAGGCGAACACCGTAGCGGTGCTCGTCTCCAGCCTGAACCCGGACCCGCGACTGGTCGACCTGCTCGAGCCCAGCCTCGCCAACTCGCCCGCCGAGACGAGCGTGGTGCTCGCCGACGGCGACGTGCTCGGCACCCCGTGGCCGGACGCGACCACCGACCCCGACTACCAGCGGGCCCAGCAGGGCGAGGCGTTCTCGGTGCGCGACGCGGACGGAGGCCGGGTCTACGTGCCCGTGATCGTGGACGGCGGCGTCGCGGTCATCCGCGCCACCGTGACCGGCGCCCAGCTCGCCGACGGGGTGCCGCTGGCCTGGGTGAGCATCATCGGCCTCGGGCTCGTCCTGAGCGGGGTCGCGGTGTTCGTCGCCGCGCAGGCCGGACGCGGGGTGAGCAGACCCCTGCTCGCCGTGGCCGGCACGGCGCACGCCCTTCGCGAGGGCGACCTGGCGGCGCGCGCGCCGCTCGCCGGACCGCCGGAGATCGTGGAGGTCGGCTCGGCGCTGAACGGCCTCGCCGACCGGATCGAGCAACTGCTGGCCGCCGAGCGCGACAACGTCCGCGGGCTGGCCCACCGGCTGCGCACCCCGGTCACCGCGCTGCGGCTGGCCGCCGAACAGGTCGACGACGCCCAGACCCGGGCCGACCTTGCCGAGCTCGTGGGCCAACTGCAGACGGCGATCGACGACGTGGTCCGGGAGGCCCGCCGGCCGCTGCGGGAGGACCTCCCGGGCAGTTGTGACGCGGTCGACGTGGTCGCGTCCCGCGTCGAGTGGTGGCGTCCGCTGGCCGAGGACCAGGACCGCGTCTTCGACGTGAGCCTGCCCACCGCGGGGCTGCGGGTGGGCCTGAGCGCACTGGAACTCGGCGACGTGGTGGATATCTGCATCGACAACGTCTTCGCCCACACCCCGGAGGGCACGGGCCTCGGTGTGAAGCTCACGGACGTCGACGGCGCCGCGACCCTCGTCGTCCACGACGATGGTCCCGGCTTCCCCGCGCAGCGTTCGGAGCCGCGTCCGGGCACCTCGGGGCTCGGGCTGCAACTCGCGCGGCGGCTGGTCGAGCAGGCACACGGCAGCCTGTCCACCTCACCTCCCGGCGCGCCTGGCGAGGTGCGCATCGAACTGCCCGTCCGGGCGGTGGAGGAAGGGCACCGGCACGTCGTCCGGTGAGCGCGTGCCCATACCACCGGTGGTCGTCGCGTTCGCCATCGCCATGGTCCCGCTTTGCGCGCGCTGCCGCGTCCGGCCCTGGTCGGCTTCCTCGCCAGCGGGGCGGTCTACGTCCTCGGCGCGGTCGGGCTCGAGGCGATCGGCGGGTACCTGGCGGACAACGGCGGGTTCAACAGTGTCGGGTTCGTCGTGGAGTGCCATCTCGAGGAGCTGTTCGAGATGCTGGGCCAGATCGGCTTCCTCGCGTCGGTCGGAGCGCTGGCCCGCACCTGGTTCGGCCCGGCGTACCCGCAGGAGGACGGCGCGGTCCGCTCCGCCTGACCGTCCGCGACCCGCGCGGCGACCGGCGTCCGGCTCACAGGAGCCACACAGGCGCTCCTCACGAACCTGACGGGGCCACCCGCGAGAGTTCTGGCAGACCCGAGCTGAACAGGACTGCCATGACACTGCTGGCCGACGCACCGACCACTGCGCCCGCTGCCCCAGCGTCCCCCCTGCCCGTCGCGGTCCGTCCCGCGGGCCGCGCCCGGGTGCCGGCCTGGTGGCGGGATGCGGTGGGTGTTGCCACCTGGGCGAGCATGCTCGTGGTGGTGGCGCTGTGGGTCGCCGGTGGCGGCGTCCAGGCGATGACCGGTTGGGCGTCGGGGGTGACGAGTGTGGGCCGGTTGACCGGTCTGGTCTCGGCGGACCTGCTGCTGGTCCAGGTGTTGTTGATGGCCCGGATCCCGGTCGTGGAGCGGGTGTACGGGCAGGACGAACTCGTCGCGCGGCACCGGCTGGTGGGCTTCTGGTCGTTCTGGTTGATGGTCGCCCATCTGGTGGCGATCTCGGTCGGTTACGCGGCGAGCGCGGGGATCAACCCGTTCGTGCAGTTCTGGGAGATGGTCGTGGACTACCCGGGCATGCTGCTGGCGCTGGCGGGCACGCTGCTGCTGGTGCTGGTGGTGGTGACGAGTATCCGGAAGGCGCGCCGCAAGCTGCGGTACGAGTCCTGGCACCTGCTGCACCTGTACGCCTACCTCGGGGTGGGTCTGGCGCTGCCGCACCAGTTGTGGACGGGGCAGGAGTTCCTGACCAACCCGGTCGCCACGATCTACTGGTGGACGCTGTGGGCTGCCGCGGCGGGTTCGATCCTGGTCTGGCGGGTCGGGCTGCCGCTGTACCGCAGCCTCGCTCACGACCTGCGGGTAGAGACCGTGGTGCGGGAGACCCCGGACATCGTCTCGGTGACCATGCGCGGACGTGGGCTCGACCGATTGGCGCCGGCCGCGGGCCAGTTCTTCAACTGGCGGTTCCTCACCGGGCCGGGCTGGATGCGTTCGCACCCCTACTCGATCTCGGCCGCACCGGACGGGCGGACGCTGCGGGTGACCGTGAAGGACCTCGGGGACGGCAGCCACGCCCTCGCGCAGGTGAAGCCCGGCACCCGGGTGTGGTTCGAGGGCCCCTACGGGCGGCTGCACCCCGGGGTTCGGACCCGGCGGAAGGTGGTCCTGATGGCCTCCGGCATCGGGATCAGCCCGATGCGCGCCCTGCTGGAAGGCCTGCCGCAGCAGCCGGGCGACGTGACCCTGCTGTACCGGGCACGGTCCGAGGCCGACCTCGCCCTGAAGGGCGAGATCGAGGCCATCGCCGCCCGGACCGGCGCGAAGGTCTACTACCTGCTCGGACGCCGGATCCCCGGCCGCGACACCTGGCTACCCGAAGCGGCCGCCGGCCTGTCCGACGCCCGGGCGCTGCGCCAGCTCGTGCCCGACATCGACCAGCACGACGTGTACCTGTGCGGCGCCACCGCCTGGATGAACGCCGCCACCACGGCCGCCCTCGAATGCGGCGTCCCCGCCCAGAACATCCACACCGAACGCTTCAGCTGGTAACCCCGGCGCCCACAACAGGAGAACCAACTCATGCGCAAGATCGTCACCGCCATCATGGGCACCATCAGCGGCCTGGTGCTGCTGTTCAGCTACCACACCAGCAC
>JBDHZJ010000155.1:0-6016 GCA_039811825.1 Propionicimonas sp. | reverse complement strand
GAGTTCTCCTTCAGCATCTCCGAGGTGCGCTGGATCATCTCCGACGTGGTGGTGTTCAGCGCGGTGATCTGGTCGAGCACGAGCTTCTGGTTGCCCAGCGCCTGGGCGACGATGACCGCCGTGCGCAGCGCCGACACCGTCGTGGTTGATGCCCGGTCGACGCCCTTGATCAGCTCCACGTTGTTCTTGATGATGATGTCGATCGCCAGGTAGCTCTGGATCGACACGGCCAGCTGGGTGAGCAGGTCCTGGTGCTTCTGGCGCACGTAGAACAGCACGTCCTGGTTCAGCGCCTTCGCCTTCTCGGGGTCGGCCAGTTCCAGCTCGGCGATCTGGGCGGCGAGCTTCGCGTCCAGTCGCTCGGCGATGTAGACGTACTGGTTGAGCCGGCCCATCACCGTCCAGAGGTTCTGCTTCTCCATGTTCAGGGCGACGTTGTCCTTGGTCAGCTCGTCCTGGCCGGAGCGCAGCGCGTGCAGGATCCCGTTGAGGTGCTGCTGCGAGCTCTGGTACTTGCGGAAGTAGTCGGTCACGTTGTTGCCGATGCCCAGTCTGGCGAAGAAGCCCTTGCTGCCGCGGGCGCCGGCCGGATCGAGGTCCTCGACGGTGCGGCGTAGTTCGAGCAGGGTCTTGCCCACCTTGGAGGTCTCGGCGAGCCCGCCCACCTCAATGGCCCGCACCGGGGTCTGCAGCAGCCGGTTGGACGTCTCGGCAGCCTTGCGGATGTCGGCGTCGCCCATGCTGCGCACCGCGTCGGCCTGCGCGGAGAAGGTGGGCGAGTTCTCCTCCGAGGAGTTCAGCGCGGTGAGGAAGTCGTTCACCTTGGCGTCCAGCACAGGAACCTGGGTGGCCTCCACCTGCGGGGCCATCGCGGGGGCCTGGGTCTCGGGGACCACCGCGGGCGCGGCGGGAGCGGTGAGGTTGAGCATGTCGGGCGGTGCCAACTGGACTGCCTGGCCCTGGTTGGACGGCTGCGCGGGTGTGGTCATGGAGCGACCTCTCGACTCGTGGGCGTTCGGCCCCCAATCTAGCGGCCCGGACCCACGTCGGAGCAGGGTGGCCGAGCGCTTCGGTGCCGGGTTGGGGGGACGGCCGGGGGCAACCCTGACGGGAGCGGCCGCGCGCACACGGCTCCCGGGTGGCGAACGGCCGGGTCGCAGCGAGGGCGACCCGGCCGTCGGGAGGGGTCAGGGAGTGACCATGGCGAAGTTGTCGTCGCCCGGGTCGAGCACGGCCAGCAGGCGCTGCAGCACGGCGGTGTCACCGTCGAAGGTGAAGCCTGCGTCGGCCAGTGCCGCCGGGTTGCCCAGCAGGAGCGCGGACAGGGCCTTCGCCGGGCAGGTGATGGTGAGATCGGCCGGACCGGCCTGCTCCGAGGTGGAGTAGGTCAGCACGCCGTTCGACAGGGTCAGCCGGTAGTGGGCCTCGGCGTCGCTGAACCGGACGTCGACGGTGAGCTTCTCGTGCCAGGCCTTCGGCCCGTCGATCCGGCAGGCGATCGCGTCGAACAGGAGTTCCGGCGTGAGCGCGCCCATGATGTCGGGCGACTGCGTGGCCGTCGGCGTGCCGAACTGGCCGTCCCGCAGCTCCAGGGCCCCGGAGAGGTAGAAGTTGCGCCAGGTCCCGTTCTCCGAGCCGTACCCGAGTTGTTCGTAGGTGTCGGCCAGCAGTTCCCGCGCCGCCGCGTGGTCGGGCTCGGCGAACACGACGTGGTTGACGACCTCGGCCACCCAGCGGAAGTCGCCGGCCTCGAACGACGCGCGCGCCTTCTCGACGACCGCGTCGGCGCCGCCCATGAACTCCACGTAGCGCTTCGCGCCCTCCACCGGCGGGTGCGGCCACAGGTGCGCGGGGTTGCCGTCGAACCAGCCCAGGTAGCGCTGGTAGATGGCCTTCACGTTGTGGCTGACCGAGCCGTAGTAGCCGTGGGTGCTCCACGCCCGCTCCAGTGCCGGCGGCAACTGGATCGCCTCGGCGATCTCGGCGCCGACCATGCCCCGGTTGAGCATCCGGACGGTCTGGTCGTGCAGGTAGGCGTACAGGTCGCGCTGGAGGCTGAGGAACTCCACCAGCTCGTCCGCACCCCAGGTGGGCCAGTGGTGGGACGCGAAGGCGACCTCGGCCTTCCCGCCGAACATGTCGATGGTCTCGGTGAGGTACTTCGACCACACGTGCGGGTCGCGGACCACCGCCCCGCGCAGGGTGAGCAGGTTGTGCAGGTTGTGGGTCGCGTCCTCGGCCGTGCAGAGCGCCTTGAACGCGGGGAAGTAGAACAGCATCTCCGAGGGGGCCTCGGTGTCGGGCGCCATCAGGAAGACGATCTCGACGCCGTCGACGACCTCGGTCTGGCCGGTGGTCGTGATCTCCAGCGTCGGCGGGATCAGGGTCACGGAGCCCGTGGACGTCGTCTGGCCCAGACCGGCACCGACGCCGCCGTTCGGATTGCGGGGCAGCCTGGCGCCGTACATGTAGCCGGCCCTGCGCGCCATCGCGGTGCCCGCGTAGACGTTCTCGGCGACCGCGTGTTCCACGAACCCCTCCGGCGCCAGGATCGGTACCGACCCGGCCTCGACGTCCGCCTGGTCCACGACTCCCCGGACGCCGCCGAAGTGGTCGATGTGGGAGTGGGTGAAGATCACGCCGGTGACCTTGCGGTCGCCCCGGTGCTGCCGGTACAGCGCGAGCGCCGCCGCGGCCGTCTCGGTGCTGATCAGGGGATCGATCACGATCACGCCCGTGTCGCCCTCGACGAAGCTGATGTTGGACAGGTCCATCCCCCGCACCTGGTAGATGCCGGGGACGACCTCGAACAGGCCGTCGCGAGCGACCAGCGTCGACTGCCGCCACAGGCTCGGGTTGACGCTGTCCGGGGCGTCGCCGGAGAGGAAGTCGTAGGAGGCGTTGTCCCACGCGACCCGTCCGTCGTCCGTGTGGACCACACAGGGCTCCAGGCGTCCGACCAGCCCGCGGGAGGTGGCATCGAAATCGTTGGTGTCCGCGAACGGCAACGACGCCCGCAGCGCCCGCTGCTGCTCGACGATGGCTCTGGTCGGGGGCTTGGCTGGAGTGGTCATTCGTGGTTTCCTTTCCGTTGCTGGCGCGGCGCAACGTAGCTACGCGCGCCGCAGGTTGTCCCTTCCCAGCCTGCACCCGGGAGCACCCTCCCGGCCCCACCCGCGGGGGGTGACTCCTGCGGTGGTGACTCCTTTCGGAAGGGGGCTGGACGGCGCAGGTCCGGACCTGATCGCCGGGACGGGGCGCGGAGTGTCAGGTACGGGTGGTTGCATAGTCGGCGTGACCGGTCTGCCGCAGCTCTCGCCCGACCAGGCCGCCGTGCTGGCGGGCTGGTCGGGGCCGGTGCTCGTGCTGGGCGGTCCGGGCACGGGCAAGACCACGTTGCTCGCGCACGCGAGCGTCCAGCGGTGCCGTGCGGACGGGCCGGGCCCGCTGCTGCTGGCCGGCAGCCGGACGGCGGCCAGCGCGCTGCGCAACCAGGTCGTCGCCGAACTCGGCGCGGGTTCGTGGCAGCCGGCGGTGACGACGGTGCACGCGTTGTGCCGCTCGCTGTGGCAGCGCTTCGCCGGGCGGCCCGACCTGCGGCTGCTGGCCGCCCCGGAGCAGGAGTACCGCGTGCGGGAACTGTTGGTCGGCGCGGGCCCGCGGGCCTGGCCGGACGGCCTCCGGCACGCCCTCGGCACCCGGGGCTTCGCCGCCCAGGTGCGGGCCGCGCTGGCCCGCGCCCGGCAGCTCGGCCTCGACCCGGAGGACCTGGTGGCGTTCGGGGAGGAGGCCGGGCGTCCGGAGTGGGTGGCGCTCGGCGGGTTCTTCGCCGAGTACCTCGACGTGCTGGACGCCGAGGGCGTGCTCGACTACGCCGAGCTCGTGCACCGGGTACGCCTGCTGCTCACCGACGTGGAGATCGCCGCCACCGTCACCGGCGAGGTGGGTGCGGTGCTGGTCGACGACTACGCCGAGCTCGATCCGGCCCAGGTGGGGCTGGTGGCCGCGCTGGCGGCGGACGCCCCGGTGCTGGCCGCGGCCGACCCCGACAGCGTGAGCTCCACGTTCCGGGGCGCGAACCCGCGGGCGGTGGCCGACTTCGACCGGTTCTTCGGCCGGCCGGACGCGCCGGTCCGCCGGGTCGAACTGGTGGCGGGCCACCGCTACGGCCCCGCCCTCGCCGGCGCCCTCGCCGGGGTGCGGGCCAGGCTGCCGCGTCCGGCGGGGGTGGGCTCGGTGGCGCCGCGTGTGTCCGGCGAGGCCGGGGGCTCCGTCCGCGTGCTCACCTGCGCGGGCGAGGCCGACCAGGCGACCGCGATCGCGAACGAGTTGCGCAGGGCCCGGCTGGACGGCGGCATCGAGTACGGCGAGATGGCGGTGCTGGTGCGTTCCGGACGCCGCCAGCTCGGCCCGATCGTCCGGTCGCTGGTGGCCGCGGGGGTGCCCGTCGAGGTGGCCGGCGACGAGATCCCGCTCGCCCAGGCACCGTCGGTGCGCCCGCTGTTGCTCGCGCTCGCGATCACCGCCGAGGGGAGCGTGCAGCCCGACGAGACGGTGCGGCTGCTCACGTCGCCGCTCGCGTCCTTCGACGCGCTCGGCCTGCGCCGGCTGGCCCGGCAGTGGCGGCGGGTTCGCACCGGGGTGGCGCCGGTCACGCTGGCCGACCAGCTCGCCGAGGCGGTGAACGACCCCGGCTGGCTCGACCGGGCCGAGGCGACGCCGGAGGTGACCCGGCTGCGGGCCCTGCTCGGCGTGCTCGCGGAGGCCCGCCGGCGGGTGGAGGCCGGCGACCCGGTCGACCGGGTCACCTGGGCCCTGTGGCAGGGCAGCGAGTGGCCCGACCAGCTGCGCCGCGAGTCCGCCGCCGGCGGCGCGGTGGGCAGTCGTGCGGACGCCGACCTGGACGCGCTGTGCGCGCTGTTCGACACCGCCGCGGAGGCCGACCGGCGGGGTGGCGCGGGCGGGGTGCGGGCCTTCCTCGCCGAACTCGCCGCCCAGCAGATCCCTGCCGACCACGAGCGGGAGTCACGGCTGCGCGGCCGCGGGGTGCAGGTGCTCACCGCACACCGGGCCCGCGGCCGCGAGTGGAGCCTGGTCGTCGTCGCCGGGGTCCAGGAGGGGGCCTGGCCGGTGGGGCGGCGCGTCTCGACGGTGCTGGACGCCGCGGAACTCACCTCGGACGGACTGGTGGGCGGCACCGACCACCGCGACCTGCTCGCCGCCGAGCGGCGGCTGTTCCACCTGGCCTGCTCGCGGGCCCGGCGCCGGCTCGTGGTCACCGCAGCGGCGGGCACCGAGGGTGAGGCGGACGCCCCGTCCCGGTTCCTCGCCGAGCTGGGCGTGCCCGCCGGGCCTCCGGACCGGTCCCGGGAGGCCCTCACCCTGCCCGCCCTGGTCGCCGAGCTGCGCCGGTGGGCGTCCGACCCGGCTTCGCCGGCGGAACTGCGGGGGGCCGCGGTGACGGAGCTGGCCCGGCTCGCCGACGTGACCGACGAGGTGGGCCGCCCGCTGGTGCCCGCCGCCGATCCGGCGTCCTGGTGGGGGGTGCGCGACCTGAGCAGCCGTCCCCGGCCGTTGGCCGAGGGCGAGGTGGTGCGGTTGAGCCCGAGCCAGGTGGGCAGCGTGCTGACGTGCCCGCGGCGCTACTTCCTGGCCCGTGATGCGCGGGGCGAGGGCGAGCCGGGGCTGGCGGCGTCCCTGGGCTCGCTGATCCACCTGCTCGTGCAGCAGGCCGTCGCCGAGGGCTGGGGCATCGCCGAACTGCGCGGCCAGCTCGACGGGGTCTGGCACCGGCTGCGGTTCGAGGCCGCCTGGCTGTCGGCCACCGAGCGGGTCGAGGTGGAACTGGGCCTGGCCCGGTTCCTGGCCTGGCGCCAGGCGCGCGACGCCGACCTGGTCGGGGTGGAGGTGCCGTTCGCCCTCAGCCTGGAGGTGGACGGGCTCACGGTGGTGCTCGACGGCAAGGTCGACTGGCTGGAGCGCACCGGGACGGGCCTGCGGGTGATCGACTTCAAGA
>JBDHZJ010000154.1:0-6045 GCA_039811825.1 Propionicimonas sp. | reverse complement strand
CAGCCGGCCGTCCCGGACCACCACGCAGTTCACCGCGCCGATCAGGCGGGCCGACTCGGCGACCTCGTCCAGGTGGTCGATCACGGCGACCTTGTGCGGCAGCGAGCAGTTGAACCCCAGCCAGCCCATCGCCCTGGCCCCGCGCACGGCGTCGCCGAGCGCCTCCGGCGGCACCTCGCAGGTGAGGTAGCGCGCGTCCAGCCCGAGCGCGCGGTAGGCGGCCTCGACCATCGCCGCGGTCGGGTTCTCCGCTGCGGGCTGGGCGAACAGGCCGGTGAGCGGGCTGAGGAAGGACGGCGCGGGCATCGGGCTCAGAACACCCAGTTCGAGACCGGAGCCAGCGGCCAGCCGAACGCCGCGGCCGCGGGCAGCAGCGTGCCCGGCCGGAGTTCGGTGACCTGCCCGGCGGCCGCCAGTTCCGCGAGCGAGGTGCCGCCGAGGTAGGCCGCGCCGAGTTCGCGGACGTCGAGAGCGAGATCGGCGTCGGCGTCCGTGCGTTCCACCGTGGCCGCGCCGAATGCGGGCGCGGTGAGCCGCCAGCGTCCGGCGTTGTCGGACAGCAGTTCGTCGGTGACGTCCAGCACGACGTCGACGGCCGCCTGGTACTGGCGTCCGGCCAACGCGGCGGGCAGGTCGATGATCCGCGCCCACAGGTTGTCCTTGCTGGTCGCCCGACCCGAGCGGACGTCGACGAGCAGGCTGAGCAGCGGGTCGTCCAGGGCGAGGTTGCCCGAGGTGAGCTGGGTGGTGAGGTCGAGGTCCAGCAGCCGCGACCACAGCACGTGGGTCACGGCGGCGTCGGACGCGACGACCTCGCCGACCCCGACCGAACCTTCCGCGCCGGCGGGCCCCCAGTCGCTCTTGCGCCGGAACAGCGCGTAGCCCACCGCCTCGCCGGCACGCTCCACGACGATGATCCGTTCCTCCTCGTAGCCGCGCCGGAAGATCGGGGCGTCGCACAGCCACATCGCGGCCAGCTCGGGCGTCTCCCTGGTCACCCAGCCCGGACGCTCCACCGCGCCGTGCAGGCGCGCGATCAGGTCGCCGTGGCGTTCGGGGGAGACCCTCTCGATCCGCACGGTGAGGTCTTCGGTGCCCGGCACGTCGCGCAGGGCAGCGCGGCGCGGCAGGGTGAGGTTCACCTGCCGGGAGGCCAGGCCGTAGCCGAAGCGGCCGTAGATCCCGGCCTCGGCGGCGAACAGCAGCGAGACCGGCTCGGCGCGGTCGCGGCAGTGCGCGAAGTGTTCCGCGATCATCGCGCGGAGCAGGCCGCGGCGGCGCCACTGCGGGTGCACCCCCACCCAGGTCAGGCCGGCCACCGGGAGCCGGCCGCCGGGCACGGGGCAGTGGCCGAACGGGTAGGACGCGCGCACCGCGACCAGGTCCTCCGGGTGCCCGGCGGGCACCACGGCCCGGGCCCGGTCCCAGGTGATCGGACTCGGCACCGCCAGCATGTCCTCCAGGCTGTCCGCGCTGGGGAACGCCCACCGGTCCATCTCCAGCAGGTCGGCCAGGCGGTCGGGACCGAGGGTGATCATCTCGAAGCCGTCAGGAAGGGTCATGCGCCCACTCTGGCCCACCCACCCGCAGCTTCGCTACACGTAAGTGAGGACGCTACCCGAGTATGGGTAGCGGATCGGACTACCGGTAGCGAACCCGGGGGAGGGCGCGCCTAGGCTCGGGGAATGGACGAACAGCGGATCGCGGCGGCGGCGCAGGGCGTGTTGCGCGGCAACGACACGGGCACCCTGATCACGGCGGCACCCGCGTTGTACCCGCACCAGTGGAGCTGGGACGCGGCATTCGTCTCGCTGGGGCTGGCCACGTTCGACGTCCCGCGCGCCCTCGCCGAACTCGAGCACCTGCGGGCCGCCCAGTGGCGCTCGGGGATGATCCCGCACATCGTGTTCAGCCCGGGCACCGGCTACTTCCCGGACGCGACCCGCTGGCGCACGCAACAGCTGAGCCCGCCCGGGGTGGAGACGTCCGGCATCTGCCAGCCGCCCGTGCATGCGATCGCACTGCGCCGGATCCGCCAGCGCGCGGCCGGCGGGCCGGGCGAGGTCGCGGTGCTGGCCTACCTGCGACGGACGTTCGACTCCTGGCTGGCCTGGCACCGCTGGCTGCACACCGCGCGGACGGGGGAGTCGGGGCTGGTCACGATCCACCACGGCTGGGAGTCGGGCATGGACAACTCGCCGCGGTTCGACGGGGCCTACTCCCGGGTCGAGCCCGGCGACCTCGAGCCGTTCACCCGCACCGACACCCGGGTGACCGACCCGTCCGAGCGGCCCTCAGACCTGGAGTACCGCCGCTACCTGTGGCTGGTGCAGCAGCTGGCCGACGTCGGCTACCGCGACGACGAGGCCCGCAACGCCTGCGACTTCGCCGTCGGGGACGTGTTCTTCTCCGCGGTGCTCGCCGTGGCGGACGACGACCTCGCGGCCATCGCCGAGGAGCTCGACCGCCCGGCGGACGCGGCACGCCTGCGCGACTGGGCGGACCGGGCGCGCGCCGCGGTGGACGCCACGATCGACCCCGCCACCGGCCTCGCCCGCGACCGCGACCTGCGCACCGGGGAGTGGCTCGGCGTCCCCTGCGTCTCCGGCTTCGCGCCACTGCTGTCCACCCGTGACCCGGGCGTCCGGGCCAGGCAGACGACGCTGCTGGCGGGGCCGGAGTGGCTCGGTGCTCCCGGGCTGGCCTTCCGGGTACCGTGCTCGACCTCGCCGGCGTCCCCTGCGTTCGAGTCCCGGCGCTACTGGCGCGGCCCGAACTGGCCGGTGCTGACCTGGTTCCTGGCCCACCAGGCGCGGCGGGGCGGCGACGAGGACCTGTTCGCCCGGTTCCGCGCCGAGTCGCTGGCCCAGCTGGCCGACCTGCAGTTCGGCGAGTACTACGAGCCGTTCACCGCCGAGCCTCTGGGCTCGCGGCGCCAGTCGTGGACGGCCGCGGTCGCCCTGGAGTGGCTGTCGCCGGCCGTCGGCCCTGACTGAACGCTGGCCCGTGCCCGCTTCACTACCGGTAGGTGAGGAAGCTACCCGAGTACGGGTAGCGGATCGGAATAGCTGTAGCGAAGCGGGGCGTCCGAGGGGGCAGTTTGGTAACCGGCCGGTGATCAGGCAGAATGGTGCGTCGGTTCCGGTTCACGCCACAGGGGTTCATCCAGCCCCCACGCACGTCCAGGCGACCCGGGTCCGCGAGAACAGGAGAAACCATGAAGCAGGGCATCCACCCCGATTACGTGGAGACCCAGGTGACCTGCACCTGCGGCAACACCTTCACCACGCGCAGCACCGCTAAGAACGGCGTCATCCACGCCGAGGTGTGCGCAGCCTGCCACCCGTTCTACACAGGCAAGCAGAAGATCCTCGACACCGGCGGTCGCGTCGCCCGCTTCGAGAAGCGGTACGCGAAGCAGGCCGACAAGAAGAAGTAGCTTCGTCGACGCCGGGCGCCAGGTCAGACCTGGTGCCCGGCGTTTGTCGTACGGGCGCACCAAGGGAGGAAGCCGTGTTCGAATCCGCAGCCGGCCTGCGTGAGGAGTTCGCCGAGCTGGAGCAGCAGCTGGCCGATCCCGCCGTGCACGCCGACCTGGCCGCGTCCCGGCGGATCGGACGCCGCTACGCCGAGCTCACCCCGATCGTGAAGAACCTGACCACCCACGAGCAGCTCACCGCCGACCTCGCCGCCGCCCGCGAACTGGCCGAGGAGGACCCGGCCTTCGCCGAGGAGGCGGACGGGATCGCCGCCGAGCTCGCCGAGGTCGAGGAGCGGCTCACCCGCCTGCTCGCCCCGCGCGACCCCAACGACTCCGCCGACTGCCTGATCGAGATCAAGTCCGGCGAGGGCGGTGAGGAGTCCGCGCTGTTCGCCGGCGACCTGTTCCGGATGTACTCCCGCTACGCCGAGACCCGCGGCTGGAAGGTCGAGGTGCTCGACTCCCAGGAGACCGACCTCGGCGGCTACAAGTCGGTCACGCTGGCCGTGAAGGCCACCGGCAGCCCGGACCCGGAGAACGCGCCCTACGGCGTGCTGAAGTTCGAGGGCGGCGTGCACCGGGTGCAGCGGGTGCCGGTGACCGAGTCCCAGGGACGCATCCACACCTCGGCGGCCGGCGTGCTGGTCATGCCCGAGGTGGAGGCCACGGAGGTCGAGGTGAACGACGACGACCTGCGCATCGACGTGTACCGCTCCTCGGGCCCGGGCGGCCAGGGCGTGAACACCACCGACTCGGCGGTCCGGATCACCCACCTGCCCACCGGCATCGTGGTCTCCTGCCAGAACGAGCGCTCGCAGCTGCAGAACAAGGAGTCGGCGATGCGGATGCTGCGGGCCCGCCTGGTCGCCCGCGCCGAGGAGGAGGCGGCCAGCGCCGCGTCCGAGGCCCGCCGCTCGCAGGTGCGCACGGTCGACCGGTCCGAGCGGATCCGCACCTACAACTTCCCCGAGAACCGGATCGCCGACCACCGGATCGGGTTCAAGGCCTACAACCTCGACCACGTGCTCGCCGGCGACCTGTCCGCGGTGATCGAGGCGCTGCAGGCCGCCGACCTGGCCCAGCGCCTGGGCAGCGCCGGCTGATGCCCGCCGTCCCCGGGCTGCTGGCGGACGGCGCGCGACGCCTGGACTCCGCGGCAGAGGCGCGCACGCTGCTGGCCCACGCCGCGGCCGTGGAGCCCTCCCGGCTCGCCCTGCTCGCCGAGGTGGACGACGACGTCGCGGCCGGTTACGCCGCGCTGCTGGCGCGGCGCGCGGCGGGGGAGCCCGTGCAGTACCTCACCGGGCGGGCCTGGTTCCGCACCGTCGGGGTCACGGTGGCGCCCGGGGTGTTCATCCCGCGGCCGGAGACTGAGGTGATGACCGGCTGGGCGATCGACCGGCTCCGCGAACTGCCCGGCGAACCGGTCGTCGTGGAGCTGTGCGCAGGTAGCGGGGCCATCTCCGCCGCGATCGCCGCCGAGCGTCCGGGCTGCCGCCAGTACGCCGTCGAGTTGTCCGAGGCCGCCTGCCGGCTGGCCGAGCGGAACCTGGCCGGGACGGGCGTGGCGCTGGTCGAGGGCGACATGGCGGACGCCTTCCCCGAACTGGACGGAACCGTCGACCTGGTCATCACCAATCCGCCGTACATCCCGCTGGAGGCCTGGGAGGGCGTGGCCGCCGACGTGCGTGCCCACGAGCCGGAACTGGCGCTCTTCTCCGGGGCTGACGGCCTGGACGCCCTGAAGGTCGTGGCCCGGGTGGCCGCCCGACTGCTGCGTCCGGGCGGGCGGGTGTGCGCCGAGCACGCCGAGGTGCAGGCGGAGTCGGTCGTGGCGGTGTTCGCGGAGGCGGGCGCGTTCACCCAGGTGGCGGACCACACCGACTACAACGACCGCCCCCGGTACGTCACCGCCGTCCGGGCCGCCAAGCTGGCAGGATGAACCCCATGGCCAGGGTGTGGGACATCTCCGTCGATCCGGACGCGGCGATCGACGCCGCCGCGGCGGCGGTCGCGGAGGGCCTGTGCATCGTGCTGCCCACCGACACGGTCTACGGCATCGGCGCGGACGCCACGAACGCCGCCGCGGTACAGGGACTGCTGGACGCCAAGGAGCGCGGCCGGGACATGCCGCCGCCGGTCCTGATCGCCGAGGTGGGCATGCTGCGCGCGCTCACCGACGAGGTGAGCCCGGCCATGCTGGCGCTCGCCGACGCGTTCTGGCCGGGTGCCCTCACGCTGGTGGTGACCGCCCACCCGCACCTGCGGATGGACCTGGGCAACCGCGGTGCGACCATCGCCGTCCGCGTGCCCGACCACGACGTCACCCGGGAACTGCTCCGCGCCACCGGCCCGCTGGCGGTGAGTTCGGCGAACGTGTCCGGGCAGCCGGCCGCGACGAACATCGCCGAGGCGAAGGAGCAGCTCGGCAAGCGCGTGAAGGTCTACCTCGACGGCGGACCCGCGGCGGGCGGCGTCCCGTCCACGATCGTCGACCTGACCGGGGAGCCCCGGATCCTGCGCGACGGCGCGATCCCGCGGGAGGCGCTCGCCGCGGTGGTGCC
>JBDHZJ010000153.1:0-6061 GCA_039811825.1 Propionicimonas sp. | reverse complement strand
GTAGCCGGCGCGGACGAGCCAGCGGTGGCTCGGCACCTCGGCGTCGGCGGGGTCCTCGCGGAGGGTGCGGACGAACAGCTGGGACAGGCGCGTGATCACCGGGCGATCCTACCGAGTCGGGTGGCCCCGCCCGTCCGCCGCTCAGGCGTGGCGCCAGTAGCCCTTGGTGATCACCGCGTCGGCGGGCAGGGCCCAGTGGTCGAGCAGCAGCGTCCGGGCGATCGGCACGACGGAGGCCTCGGCCGCCACGAAGCCGAGCACGGAGCCCTCGGGACGGTCGCGCTCCCCCAGCCGGGCCAGGGTGTCGGCGAGGCTGTCGGTGCCGCGGACCAGGACGGTGACGTGGGTACCGGGCTCTGCGGGGATCGGGACCTGTTCGTTCTCCGCGGCGACCTCGACGATCACGCGGGCCGGGGTTCCGGGACGCCGGGCGCGCAGGAACCGCGTGATCGCCGGCACGGCGGTCTCGTCGCCGGCCAGGAACCAGGCGTCCGGCGCGCCGGTGACGGCGTTGCTGCGGCGCGGGCCGGCGACGGCGACGCGGGCGCCGATCGGTGCACCCGCCGCCCAGGCGGAGCCCGGGCCGTCCCCGTGCACGACGAGGTCGAACTCGACCCAACCCGCGTCGGCGTCGGCGTTCAGGGGCGTGTACTCGCGGCTCGGCAGCTCGCGCCACTGCTCCGGCGTGGCGGGCACCGGCCCGTCCGCGGGGGCGAAGAAGACCCGCACGTGGTCGTCGGCTCCGGGGGCGTGGAAGCCCCGCAGCGCCTCACCGGCGACGCGGACGCGGGCGTAGCCGGGGGTGAGCCATTCCCGGGACACCAGTTCGGCAGGACGCAGGGCGGTGTCCAGGGGCACGGTCTCGAACGCCACAGGCGTGGTGAGGGTCATCGGCGGTCCTTCGCGGGGGAACTCTAACGGTATTTAGGTTAGCCTCCCCTTACCAAAATCCACCAACCGGTCTCGCCGGGCCGGACGGCGGGACCTCCCCGGACCGGTGCTGGCAGGATGACCGCGTGACCGAGACCCCGATCCCCGACGGCGCCCGCAGGGTGGCCGCGAAGCTGGCCGAGCTGGGCCACCCGCACGAGGTGGTGATGCTGCCGGTGACCGGCCGCACTGCCGCGGACGCCGCGTCCGCGCTCGGGGTGGAACTCGGCCAGATCGCGAAGAGCATCGTGTTCCGGCGGAAGTCCGACGACGCGGCCGTGCTCGTGGTCACCTCCGGCGACCTCCGGGTGGACGAGAAGAAGGTCTCGGCCCTGGTCGGTGCCCTCGGCCGCGCCGACGCCGACTTCGTCAAGGCGTCCACGGGGTTCTCCATCGGCGGCGTATCGCCGGTCGCGCACACCACGCCGCCGGTGATCGTGATCGACCGCGAGCTGTTCCGGTTCGACCGGGTCTGGGCCGCCGCCGGCCACCCGCACGCGGTGTTCCCGCTCTCCCCCGACGAGCTCGTCGTCCTCACCGGCGCCCCCGTCGCCGACGTCACCTGACATCGAACGCCGCCGTTCCGGTCGAACGCCTCCGCCCGCGCAGGAGCGCTCGACGGAAACGGAGGCGTTCGGCGGACCGGGTCAGAACAGGACCGTGGCGAACTCGCCCACCTGCTCGTACCCGACCCGCTCGTAGCAGCGGATCGCGCGGGTGTTGAAGTCGTTCACGTACAGGCAGGCCGTCGGGTAGTCCGCCAGCACGTACTCGGTGACGCCCGCCACGGCCGGCTCGGACAGGCCCCGGCCGCGCAGTGCGGGGTCCAGCCACACGCCCTGGATCTGGGCCACCGGGCCGCTCGCCGCGCCCACGTCGCTCTTGAAGATGACCCGGCCGTCCTCGATGATGCCGAACGCGCGACCGGAGTCGACGAGCCAGCGGCAGTACGTCCGGTAGCTGCCGTCGCCGCCGGCGAGCGGGTCGGCGCCGACCTCCTCGGTGTACATCGCCACCGACGCGGCGAAGTAGGAGTCGAAGTCGGCGGCGGTGATCGGACGCACCCTGCGGTCGGCGGCCAGCCTCGGCGCCTCGGCGATGGTCATCACCGGCTGCCGCTGGCGCACCTCCCTGGTGCGGCTGTACGCCTTCCCCCAGCGCTCGCTCAGGGCCCGCCAGAACGGCAGGGTGAACCACGACGGGCCGACGATCGACTGGAAGGTGCGGTACTTCCCGGCGGCCTCCACGAAGGCGGGCAGCGGCTCGGCGTCCGTGACCACGGGGACCAGGTTCGCGCCGACGTGCAGCAGCGCGGTGACGTCGTCGGCGGGCCAGCCCCAGATCAGGCCGGGCGAGCCCGGGTTGAGCACGCCCGCGTCCAGGCGGGAGCCGACGAAGACATTCGTGACCGGATCCGCAGCGACCAGCCGCCGGGCCGTGGCGGCGTCCCAGCTGGTCAGGATCCGGGCGGACATGGCTAGCCCACGGAGACTTCGACAGGGCCGGATTCACCCGCGGGCAGCTCGGCGGCGAGCCGGTTGGCCTCCTCGATCAGGGTCGCGACGATCTCCGACTCGGGGACGGTCTTGATCACCTCGCCCTTCACGAAGATCTGGCCCTTGCCGTTGCCGGAGGCCACCCCGAGGTCGGCCTCGCGGGCCTCGCCCGGGCCGTTCACGACGCAACCCATCACCGCGACCCGCAGCGGCACCTCCATGCCCTGCAGGCCCTCGGTGACGTCGTCGGCCAGCTTGTAGACGTCCACCTGGGCGCGCCCACAGGACGGGCAGGACACGATCTCGAGGTGCCGCGGACGCAGGTTCAGCGACTCCAGGATCTTGATCCCGACCTTCACCTCCTCGGCGGGCGGCGCCGACAGCGACACCCGGATGGTGTCGCCGATGCCCTGCGCCAGCAGCGCGCCGAAGGCGACCGAGGACTTGATCGTGCCCTGGAACGCGGGCCCGGCCTCGGTGACGCCGAGGTGCAGCGGGTAGTCGCACGCCTCACTGAGCTGTTCGTAGGCCCGCACCATCACGACCGGGTCGTGGTGCTTGACCGAGATCTTGAAGTCGCGGAAGCCGTGCTCCTCGAACAGGCTCGCCTCCCACAGGGCCGACTCGACCAGGGCCTCGGCCGTGGGCGCGCCGTGCTTGGCCAGCAGCCGCTTGTCGAGCGAGCCGGCGTTCACCCCGATCCGGATCGACACCCCGGCGTCGGTGGCCGCCTGGGCGATCTGCTTCACCTGGTCGTCGAAGGCGCGGATGTTGCCCGGGTTCACCCGGACGGCGGCGCAACCGGCGTCGATCGCGGCGAACACGTACTTCGGCTGGAAGTGGATGTCGGCGATCACCGGGATCTGGCTCTTCTTCGCGATGATGTGCAGCACGTCCGCGTCGTCCTGGCTGGGCACGGCCACGCGCACGATGTCGCAGCCGGTCGCGGTGAGCTCGGCGATCTGCTGCAGCGTCCCGTTGATGTCGGTGGTCTTGGTGGTGGTCATCGACTGCACCGAGACCGGCGCGCCACCGCCCACCAGCACCTTGCCGACCCGGATCTGCCGGGTGGGCCGGCGGGGGGCGAGCACGGGCGGAGGGGTCGCGGGCATCCCGAGATTGACGGTCATCTACTCCTCGATCTGTCGGTCCGGCGGTGGAGGTCCGGCTCCGCTGGACAGCCTACATACCGGGCCGGGGCGAGAGGCCCTGCAGTGCGGCAAGTGCGGTCGACAGACCGTCACTGGACCGGGCCTCGGCGCCCACGGCGGCCGCCCGCTCGGCGTAGGCCCCACCGGCCACGCCGGCGAGCAGCACGGCGAGCCGCGCCCCGGTGATCCGGTGCAGGGGCACGGGCCACGGGCCGACGCCGAGCTCGGCGAGCCTGCGGGCGTGGTAGTGCTGGTCGAACATCGCCGGCACCCCGACCGAGGGGACGCCCGCCCGCAGCGCCGCGGCCGTCGTTCCCGCACCGCCGTGGTGGACGATCCCGGACAGCCGCGGGAACAGGGCGGCGTGCGGTGCGTCGGCGACCGTGCAGACGCGTCCGCCACCGAGGACGCGCGGGGTCTCCCCCGGCAGCGCGGGCGTGGCCACCCGGCGTCCGGACAGCCGGGCGGCGTACTCGACCAGGGCGAGCCAGTCCTGCCCGCCCATCCCGTTCAGGCTGCCCAACCCCACGTACACGGGGGGCTCACCGGCAGCCAGGAACGACCGCAGCGGCTCCGGCGGCTCCCAGTCCCCGGCGGCGGGCGCGAGAACGGCCCCAGTCTGACGACAGGTCTGTGGCCAGTCCGGGGCGGGCGGCACCAGCACCGGGTCTGCCGCCAGCAGGATCGGGTACCGGTCGGCGGCGGCGGTGCTCGCCCGTGCGCTCGCCGGATGCAAGCCCGTCCGCTCGCGCAGGACGCTCGCCGCGCTGCGCGACAGCCCCGAGACGGCCTCCCAGTACCACCGGGACGCCGCGGCCTCGACGCGGGAGGAGCCGAGCCGGCGGTGCCCCTCGAGGTGGCTCTCCGGCTGCGCGGTCGGCAGGACGGCGGTGTGCAGCACCGTCGCCATCCGGCACCCGTGCGACTGCACCAGCGCGAGCGCCGAGTCCCTCGCGGCGACGCCGGTCACCACCAGGCAACCCGGGCGCACCACCTCCAGCACGGTGTCCGCGAACGGCGCCGCGAGGCCGGTGAACCAGCGGGCCAGCAGCGCGGGCTGGACCAGCGGGGACCGCAGTCCCGCCCGGCCGAGCCAGCCCCGGCCGAGCCTCTCCATGTCGGCCATCACGAACCCGATCCCGGCGAAGCCGGCGCCGTGGGAACGCACGAGCGCCTCATACTCGCTCGCGGCGACGACGGTCGCCGGCGTGCCCGCGGCCGCGAGCGCACCCGCCAACAGCGCCAGCGGCTCGACGTCGCCGCGCGACCCGAGGGCGAGCGCCAGGACGGGCGAGGTTTCCACATCACGAGTCAACCACGGGCAGGATGGGAGCGAGCAATACCGGACCTGCAGGAGGGACAGTGGCCCAGCACACCGACCGGGACGCCGAGTTCTCGGCGTTCCTGGCCGACGACTCCGGGCCTCTGGCCCGGGCCGCGTGGCAGGTCGCCGACGGGGATCGGGACGCCGCGTCCGAGGTGCTGCAGAGCGCGCTGGTGAAGACCTACGTGGCCTGGCCACGGGTCGGCCCGGACGGGGCGCTCGACCACACCCTCGGGCTGATCGGGGCGCCCGGGGGCGACTCCTCCGGTACCGACCCGGTGGACGTGGACCTGGATGCCGAGCACGTGCTCGCCGAGGGACGCAACGCGGTCCGGGGCAGGCGGATGGGCTGGACGGTGGCGGGCCTGGCCACGCTCGCCGTGGTCGCGTCCATCGTCACCCCGGTGCTGATCGCGAGCACCGTCCCCCCGGCGCCCACGCCGGCCCCGGTGGCCACGCCGAGCCTCACGCCCAGCCCCTCGCCGACCGCGAGCCCGCTGCCCGACCTCGTCGCCACACCGTGGCAGGTCGCCGGCTTCGAGGGCGTCGCGTTCGGGCCGAGCCGGACGATGACCCTGCAGCTCGACGGCGGCATCGCGTCCGGGCTCGGCGGCTGCAACGCCTACCGGGCGAGCTACACGACGAAGGACGGCCGGCTCCGCTTCGAGGATGTCACGCAGGGCGCCGTGGGTTGCCCCGGCCGGGTGGGCCGCGAGGAGGACGCCCTCCTCGACGCCCTGGAGCGGGTCCGCGGCTACGAGGCCGGCCTCAATGGACCCGTCCTCGTCGACAAGGACGGCTCGCCGGCGGTGGCGCTGATCCCGCTCACCCCGGACGCGGCGACCTGGCGACTGGCCGACCTCGCGGGGGCCGCCCAGCCCGACTCCGGGATCACGCTGACCGTCTCCGGGGACCGGCTGGGCGGGGACACCGGCTGCGGCGCCTACACCGCCGGCCTCAGCCGCGACGGCGATGCCTGGACGGTGTCGGACGTGGAGCTCACCAGCACCGTCCGCTGCCCAGAGTCGGCGAACCGGCGTGCGACGCGCTATCTCGACCTGCTGGGGGGCACCACGACGGCCGAACTGGACGCCTTCAGCCTCACCCTGACCGGCCCGGACGGAGAGCTGGCCTTCACCGTCGACCGCTGAGTGGAACCT
>JBDHZJ010000152.1:0-6072 GCA_039811825.1 Propionicimonas sp. | reverse complement strand
GCGACCCGGTGCGGCTTCAGGTTCGGCAGGGCGTGGCGCAGCCGCTCGGCGGTGGGACGCTCGGCCCCGCTCAGGTCCGGGTGGCGGTGCAGCTCGCGGCGCAGCGCCCGGGCATGCGGCAACTCGTGCTCGAGGTGTGCCACCAGGTCGGCGAGCAGTCGTTCCGCGTCCGCGCTGGGCCAGGTGGTCACAGGGCCATCTTGCAGCATAACCGGTCCCGCGTGCGGGCCGACCCTTCGTGATGCCCCGCTCGCTTCGCTCACGAGGCTCCTCAGGGAGCGACGGGGGTGGTGGTCGGCGCGGGTGCTCAGGGGGTGACGGCCAGCGGCCGGAAGACCTGGACGTTCACGGCGACGACCAGGTTGCCGCCGGTTACGTCCTCCGGTACGCGGTGGAACGCGTTCGGGCCCATCGCGATCACGTCCGCGGCGAGGGCCGCGTCCACCTGGCTGGTGCGGACGAGCCCGCCGAGCGAGAGCGGCTCGAAGAACTCCGCGGCGGCCAGCGCCAGCTGGTCGGCCTTTCCGGCCGGTACCTCGAGCAGGCCGTGCCGGTCGCGCAGCCCGGCGAGGTGCTCGGGCTTCGGCGTCACCACCACCAGCCGGCCGTCCGGACGCAGCACCCGCGCGAACTCCGCCAGGTTCCGCGGGGCGAACACGCACAGCACGCCGTCGAGGCAGTGGTCGGCGATCGGCAGGCCGCGCCAGACGTCCGCCACCACGGCGGCGATCCGCGGGTCGAGGCGCGCCGCGAGCCGGGCCGCGGCCTTCGACACGTCCAGCGCGACGCCCACGCCGGCCTCGTCGTCGCCGAGCGACCGGCGCAGATAGTGCGCGGTGCCCGAGCCCACCTCGAGCACCCGGGGACGGCCGGTGAGGTGCGCGGCCACCTCCGCCGCTACCGGCTCGAACAGCCCGGACGCGTGCACGCGGCCCCGGGCCGCCAGCATCTCCGCGGTGTCGGCGTTGCCGGGCTCCGGACCGCCGAGCAGGTTCACGTAGCCCTGTCTCGCCACGTCGAAGGAGTGGCCGTCCGCGCACCGCAGCGCACGTCCGGCGCCGGCGTCGACCAGGCCCAGCCCGCTCCCGCACCGGGGGCAGGCCAGCAGGTCGAGCGCTGCCTCGATGCCCACTACCCGGCCGCGAAGACCAGTCCGGTGCCGTCGTCGGCGGTGATGGTCAGCTCGTTGCCCCGGATCGTGTAGCCGGTCGCGGCCTGGAGCGTACCCAGCACCGTGTACTCCTGCTTGTCGAGTTCCTCCGACCCGCAGGACATCCTGGTGCTTGCCAGCGGGCCGACCGTGAAGCTGCCGTCCGCCGCGGTGACGTCGCCGTGGAAGGAGTTGCACGCCTTGCCGGACAGCTGGCCGTCGGAGATCGTCAGGGTCACCGTGCTCTCGGCGACCGGGGACGCGACCGCCTCGCCGCTGATGATCCCGGTCAGGGTCCACTCGGTGCCCTCCAGGGGCTTGTCGGTGACCCTGGCCAGCGTGAGCACGGCGGTGTCGTCCGAGCCGAAGAGCTCGGCGCCGTCGTCACCCGCGGTCCGCACGCCGGTGACCTGGGTGAGGGCCTCGGTGAAGGCCTGCTCCTGGGCCATCACGTCCTCGGCGCACGCCATCTGGGTCATGATCCCCGGCGTGATGGTGACCTTCGTGACGTCCTGGGTGTAGGCGGCGTTGTAGCGGTTGCAGCTGGCCAGGCCGGAGACCGTGTCGGCGGAGAACTCCATGGTGGGCTCGTTGCCCGTGATCGGCGCCGCGCCGTTGATCGCGGTGACCGTCCACGACGTGCCGTCCAGCGTCGGCGCCGGCGTCGCGGCGGGCCCTGCCGGCGTCGCTCCCGAGCTGCACGCGCTCAGCAGCGCGATCAGGCCGAGCGACACGACCCAGAACATCCTCATCAAGTCTCCCCTTCCTTCCCGGCCGGAGGTGCTGCAGGACGGCGCGCAGCGCGCACGTCCGAGCGGATCAGCACCACCAGCCCGATGCCGGCCATACCGGCGAACGTGAACCATTGAATCGCATAGGAGAAGTGATTGCCCTCGGTCAGGGCAGGTGGCTGCACGGGTGCCAGCCCGCCCTCCTGCGCCGGGGTGACCTCGATCAGGGAGACGAAGCCGTTGACGAGGGGGTAGGGCAGCGACGCGGCCAGGGCGTCGGAGTTGACCAGCCGGATCGTGTTGGTCGGCTGCACCGGGGTCATCGCGTCCTGGCTGCCCTGCTCGTTGCGGCGGACGTAGCCGGTGATGCTGACCTGTCCGGACGGCGGCGCGGGCAGCACGGTCGGGTAGTCGGCGTCGTTCGGCTTCACCCCGAAGCCACGATCGACGAGCACCCACTCGCCGGTGGTCGTCTGCAGCGGCGTGACCACCTCGTAGCCCGACTGCTCGCCGTTGGAGCGGTACCGGACGAGGAACTGGTGGTCGGGGTCGAAGGTGCCCTGCAGGCTCACCCGCTGCCACTGGTCGGCCTCGACGATGGTGTGGTCGAACACCGACTCGAAGCTGACCGGCGTGGAGTTCTCGTGGGCGACCACCGAGTCGTTCATGGCGCGCCGCTGGTCGAGCCGGGCGAGCTGCCAGAAGCCGAGGTTCACGAACGCGATCGCCAGCGCGACCACGAAGACCGCCAGGGCGAGCCAGCGCAGCCACAGCCGGCGTCCGGTGGGACGTGCCCCCATCGGTGTGGACAGCAGCTTCATTCGTCCTCCACCGTGCCGTCGACGGTCTCGCCCCCGGGCAGTGCGGGACGGCTGGTCTCCGGGTGCCCCGAACCGGACTCGGGCTGGCTGCGCTGGTCGATCGCGTTGGCCAGCATCACCGCGAACGCGGGCAGCACGGCGGCGGCGACCAGCAACAGCAGGTTCCAGGGCAGCGGGGTCACGGTGGCGGCGAGGAAGCAGGCGACCCGCACGCCCATCGTCCACAGGTAGCGCACCCGGCGGGCGTCGGTGTCCAGGGTGCGGCCGAACCGCGCGCTGGTGATCAGCGCCGGTTTGCGCAGCTTGGCCGGACCCACCCCACCAGCCTAGGTCCAGGCCCGGTCGCAGACTTCCCGGACACCTTCCGATATGTTGTGCGCCGTGACTGAAACCTCAACGAATGCAGTTGCCCGCAGCGTGGTCGTGACCGGTGGGAACCGGGGGATCGGAGCGGCGATCGTCGAGCGGTTCCTGGCCGCCGGCCACCGCGTGGCCAGCTTCGACATGGGTGGCGAGCCGCCCGAGGGCGCCCTCGGCGTCACCTGCAACGTGACCGACGCCGACCAGGTCGAAGCCGCCTTCAAGGCCGCGGAGGAGGCGAACGGCCCGGTCGAGATCCTGGTCGCCAATGCCGGCATCACCAAGGACACCCTGATCCTGCGCATGACGGACGCGGACTGGGACGCCGTGATCAACGTGAACCTCACCGGAGCGTTCCGCGTGGCGAAGCGGGCCGTGAAGAGCATGATCCGCGGCAAGTGGGGGCGGATCATCTTCACCGGCTCGGTGGTCGGCCTGTACGGCTCGGCCGGCCAGGTGAACTACTCGGCGTCCAAGTCGGCGATGGTCGGCATGGCCCGCTCGCTGACCCGCGAGGTGGGCAGCCGCGGGGTCACGGCGAACGTGGTCGCGCCCGGCTTCATCGAGACCGACATGACCGCCGTCCTGCCCGAGGACGTGATCGCGAAGTACCTCGCGTCCATTCCCGCGGCGCGGCTGGGCCAGCCGGCCGAGGTGGCCTCCGCGGTGGCGTTCCTGGCCTCGGAGGAGTCCGGGTTCATCTCCGGCGCGGTGATCCCGGTCGACGGCGGCCTCGGCATGGGGCACTGAGGAGGGCACCGGCATGGGAATCCTGGAGGGCAAGAACATCCTCGTCGCCGGGGTGACGATGAACACCTCGATCGGCTACCGCGTGGTCGAGATCGCGCAGGCCGAGGGCGCCAACGTGGTGGTGTCGAACTTCGGCCGGGCGATGAGCCTGACCGGACGGGTGCTGAAGCGGCTCGATCCCGTCCCGCCGCTGCTGGAGCTGGACGTGAGCGACTCCGAGCACCTGGGCACGCTCGCCGACCGCCTCGGCGAGCACTTCGACCACCTCGACGGCGTCGTGCACTCGATCGCGTTCGCGAACCCGGAGACCGCCCTGGGCGGCAAGTTCCTATCCACCCCGTTCAGCGACGTCGGCTTCTCGGTGCAGGTCTCGGCGTACTCGCTGGTCAGTCTGGCCATGGCCTGCAAGCCCCTGTTCGGCGACACCGCCTCGATCGTCGGCATGACCTTCGACGCCACCGTGTCCTGGCCCACCTACGACTGGATGGGCGTCTCGAAGGCCGCGCTGGAGAGCACGTCGCGCTACCTCGCCCGCTACCTCGGGCCGGACGGCGTCCGCTGCAACCTGGTCGCCGCCGGGCCGCTGGAGACCATCGCGAAGAAGGCGATCCCCGGTTCGGAGGAGTTCAACGCGATCTGGGGCACCCGCGCCCCGCTCGGCTGGGACCCGCGCGACCTCGACCCGACGGCGAGGGCCGTGGTCGCCCTGCTCAGCGACTGGTTCCCGGCCACCACCGGCGAGATGATCCACGTGGACGGCGGCCTGCACTCGACCGGAGCCTGATCTCCGCACAGACGCTCCCGAAACTCGAGGAAGCTCCCGAAATTTCGGGAGCGGGAACGAATTTCGGGAGCGTCTGTGGTCTGGGCGCGTACAGGACTGCTCGGGGCGCGGGAATCGGTAAGTTGGCCGCATGAGTGTCGTCGACCTGCGGGGTGTCTCGATCATCCGGTCCGGGGCGACCCTGATCACCGACGTCACGTGGCGGGTCGAGGAGGGCGAGCGCTGGGTCGTGATCGGCCCGAACGGCGCCGGCAAGACCACCCTGCTGCAGGTGCTCGGGGCCCAGTGGCACCCGTCGAAGGGGACGGCGAGCGTGCTCGGCGAGACCCTCGGCGCCGTGGACGTGTTCGAGCTGCGGCCCCGGATCGGCGTCACGTCCGCCGCACTCGCCGACCGGATCCCGCGCTCAGAGCGGGTCTCCGACGTCGTCGTCTCGGCCGCCTACGCCGTGATGGGCCGCTGGCGGGAGGCCTACGACGAGCTCGACCACGACCGCGCCCACGTGCTGATGCAGCAGTTGCGGGTCGACCACCTCGCCGACCGCACCTTCGGCACGCTCAGCGAGGGCGAGCGCAAGCGCGTGCAGATCGCCCGCGCGCTGATGACCGACCCCGAGCTGCTGTTGCTGGACGAGCCGGCGGCCGGGCTCGACCTGACCGGACGCGAGGCGCTGGTCGGCACCCTGTCCGAGATCTGCTCCGACCCGTTCGCCCCGGCCACGGTGCTGGTCACGCACCACGTGGAGGAGATCCCGGTCGGGATCACCCACGCCCTGCTGCTCAAGCACGGCCGGATCGTCGCGGCGGGCCCGATCAACGAGGTGCTCACCAGCCCCCGGCTGAGCGCCACCTTCGACATCCTGCTCGACATCGGGCACGCCGACGGGCGCTGGACGGCGCGGGCGGCCGCCCGCGCGGCGCACCGTCCGCCACCCGCGCGCCTCGCGTGAACGGCGCTGCGGATCCGGGCGAATCCCGGGAACTTTTCGGCGCACTTGGCATGATGGGTGCCAGGAAGGTGGTGCGCAATGGAGTGGCTGTCTGAACACCTGTGGGTGGCGTGGGTGTCCCTGGCCGCCATCCTGGGCGTCGCCGAGCTGATGACGCTGGATTTCACCTTGCTGATGCTGGCCTCCGGCGCACTCGCCGGCGGGCTCGTCGCCCTGGCCTTCCCCGGCGTGCTGTGGGTGCAGATCGCCGCGGCCGTCGTGGTCGCGGTGGCGATGCTCGCCCTGGCCCGTCCCACCCTGCTCAAGAAGGTGCGCGCGCTGCCCGGCTACCGCTCGAGCGTCGACAAGATGGTCGGCTCACCCGGCGTGGCGCTGACCGAGATCACCGCCGGCACCGGCGAGGTCAAGGTCTCCGGCGAGGTCTGGTCCGCCCACAGCGTCGAGGGCACGATCCCGGCCGGCACCGAGATCGAGGTGTACCGGATCGACGGCGCGATCGCGATCGTGTACCCGCGCCACCTGGCCCT
>JBDHZJ010000151.1:0-6090 GCA_039811825.1 Propionicimonas sp. | reverse complement strand
CGGTACCTGGTCGCGCCGACGCTGGCGCTGATCGTCGCGCTCGGCGTCCTGCTGACCGTCGCCGGCGTCCCCCAGTACGCGGGCGCCATGCTCGACCCGCGCTCGATCGCGGACTACTACGAGACCCCAGCGGTCACCAGCGTGCCCGCGAAGCCGCGGAACCTGATCACGATCTACCTGGAGTCGACCGAGAACACCTACCGCGACGCGTCGATCTTCGGGGAGAACCTGCTCGCCAACCTCGACGCCGCCACCGTCGGCTGGCCCAGCTACGAGAGCCTGCACCAGTACCCGACCGGTGGCTGGACGATGGCCGGGGTCGTCGGCACCCAGTGCGGGATCCCGCTGAAGAGCAAGCTGCTCACCATCGGGGTCAACTCCAACGTGCAGGGCGAGCAGATGGACTCCTACCTGCCCGGGGCCACCTGCCTGGGTGACGTGCTGGCCGGCGCGGGCTACACCAACGCCTTCGTCGGCGGGGCGAACGTGCGCTTCGGCGGCAAGGACACCTACCTGAGCGACCACGGCTACACCTCGATCGAGGGACGGGAGCGGTGGGAGGCGCGGGGCGAGGACCCGGCCAACATCTCCATCTGGGGGATTTCGGACGCCAGCCTGTTCAGCCACGCCAGGGACACCCTGACCCGCCTGCGCGAGGCGGACGAGCCGTACAACCTGACGATCCTCACCCTCGACAACCACGAGCCCGCGGCGATCTACCCGTCCTGCACCGACGACGAAGCGGTGCCGATGGCGACCGCGCTGAGGTGCTCCGGCAAGGCTGTGGCGGGCTTCCTGGCCTACCTGGGGGCCACGGGCGTGCTGGATGACACGGTCGTGGTGCTGATGGGCGACCACCTCAAGAACACCGGCGACAGCGACCAGTTCCGCGCCGAACTCGAGAACGCGCCCGAGCGGACGATCTTCTTCCGCGTGCACAGCCCCGACCCGGTGGTCTTCGCCCGCGAGGACGCCGACCAGTTCTCGGTGCTGCCCACCACGCTGGAACTGCTCGGCCTCGGCACCGCCGACGGACGCGCCGGGCTCGGCGTATCGTTCGTCGGGAAGCACGACCTCACCGGGACGGCGGTCGACCTGCCCGCCAGCGACTACGAGAGCCTGATGAAGGCGCCCTCCAGCAAGATCTACCAGCTGTTCTGGCAGTCCTGACCTCCTGCCGGTGGCCCGGGCGCCCTCGCCCCGCCGCCGGATGTCCCCGGAGGAGGACTTCTGCCGCCGGTGCACCCGTGGCTACGGTCAGACTCGACCACCCCCGAGCGAACCCGAGTCCGTAATGACCTCCACCACCCCCGCCGCGCCACGGCGCGCGATCGCCGACGTACCCGAACCGCCGCCGAGTCCTCGCGGCGACGGCCTGGACTGGTTGCGCGACCTGGACTGGCGCGCGTTCGAGCGCCTCGTCGCCGACGCGTTCCAGCGCCAGGGCTTCACCGTGCTGCCCACCGCCCACGGGCCCGACGGCGGCATCGACCTGATCCTGGTGCGTGGCCACGAGCGGATCTTCGTGCAGTGCAAGCAGTGGCGGGCCTACCGGGTGGGCGCCCCGGTGGTGCGCGAGCTCTTCGGGCTGGTCACGGCGCATCGGGCCACCGGCGGGATCGTGGTCACCTCGGGCACCTTCACCCCGGAGGCGATCGAGTTCGCCCGGATCAGCGGGGTGGTCCTGATGGACGGCCCGGCGACCGCGTCGCTCACCGCGGTCGGCCGCCTCGCCACGCCCCCGGCACCCCGGACGGCCGCGAGTGCGGCGCCCGTCCCGCCACCACCGTGGGCAGCGGCCCCGTGGCCGGCGCCGAAGCCCTCGCAGCGGATCCCCGCACCACCCGGCCCGCGCCGCGCGCCCTCCAGGCGGCGGGCACGAGCGAGCGCGCCGCAGGTTCCGTTCTGCCCGATCTGTTCGGCCCCGATGGTGCAGCGGAGGGCCCGGCGCGGGCCGGCGTCGGGCCAGCAGTTCTGGGGTTGCTCGCGCTTTCCCGGCTGCAAGGGTGTCCGGGAGGCGAGCGCAGGTCCGATCGCCACGACACCCCGACACCCGGCGGCGCCGCCGACGCCGAGGCGCGGACGTCGGGCCCTCCGCCGGCTCACCCTCCGGCTCGCCCAGCTTCTCACCATCGTCCTCGCGGTCGCCCTCTCGGCGGTGGTGATCTCTGGCGTGCTCACGGCGATACTGCACCGCTGACCGGCGCTGCTGCGGCCCCCGGATCCGGATGCCGGTTGCGGTCTCGGCGGGGTGGCCGCGGGTCCGGGCTGAGGCGTCCACCCCGTACGATCGGGGCCATGAGCACCCCGGTCGTGACCCACAACCCGCAGTCCTCCCGCTACGAGGCGCACCTCGACGGCGAACTCGCCGGATTCGCCGAGTACAAGGAGGTCGGCGACGTGCTGGTGTTCGACCACACCGTGGTCGAGGAGGCCTTCGGCGGCCGCGGGGTCGCCTCGGCCCTGGCCCGGGGCGCCCTCGACCAGGTGCGCGAACAGGAGGGACGGAAGGTGCGGCCCGAGTGCCCGTTCATCGCCGCCTGGATCGAGAAGCACCCCGACTACCGGGAGCTCGTCGCGAGCTGACCCGGCCGGTCAGCGCAGGCCGCCCTTCACCTTCCCCAGCCGCAGGAACACGGTCTCTCCGGTGGCGTCGTCGAGACCGTCGTTGTCGGTGACCGCGTAGGCGCGGCCGCCGGCGATCGTGAAGCCCTCCAGCTTCTCCTGCGTCCAGCCCTTCGTCGCCTGCAGCGCGGGCAGCACGTCGATGGCCAGCTTCTTGCGCACGATCGGCAGGCTCGTCTCGGCCAGGTCGGCCACCTCGCCGTTCCAGTACGGCACGTCGAAGGTGTAGATGCGCTTCACGGTCGCCGCGGGGCCGTTCAGCTTGTCCCGCTCGATCACCGCGAAGGTGTTCTGGTCGATCGCGGTGATCTCGGACAGGCCCATCCAGTCGCCGTCGGTCGAGGTGGCCTCCAGCCGGTAGCCGTACCAGTGGAACGAGGCGTCGTCGACGTCGTAGCGGCCGATCCGGGCGATGCCCTCCTCGCCGGCCTGCTGCGTCTTCCCGATCTCGTCCCACAGCGGCCGCTGGATCACGAACCAGACGTGCTCGCCGCCCTCGTCGGTCGTGGCGGTGACACCCTCCAGGCCCCACTTGCCGACGTGGTCGCTGACCTCGCTCGGCAGGGCGACCTCCTCCTGGACCACACCGGACGCGTCGGTGCGGACGAGCAGGTTCTCTGCGCCGGTCGCGCCCTCACTGGCGATCCAGAAGCCGCCCTCGGGCCGGGCGAACAGTCCCTCGACGTCCAGCTGCACCGGGGCACCGTCCTTCGTCACCGGAATGCTGGAGGTGATCCGGGCCGGGGTGTACTTCGTGTCGACGGTGAACAGGGTGGCGTTCTCGATCACCTTGTCCGAGGCCGTGTACAGGTAGCGCGAACTGCCCGGCTTGGCGCTCAGGGCGCCGAGGGCGGACCAGCCGATCGGGGTGCCGTCGGAGTCGGTGACGGACTTGATGGTCGGCCACGCCTTCGCGCCGGACACCTTGTCGAGCCGGAACAGGCTGATCGCGGAGCGGACGCCCGCGGACGCCTCGTCGGTCTCGCTGGAGACGGCCAGCAGGCCGCGCTTGGTGATCGGCAGGATGCCCTCCGGACCGTTGGTGGTCTCCAGCAGGCCGTCCAGTTTCGGCGTCTTCCCGTTCACGGTGTAGACGGCGACGAAGTTGCTGCGCTCGGAACCGACGAAGGCGTACCGGGTGCCGCGATAGGTGGCCACGGCGAGCCCCTCCGGCTCGACGCCCTTCTTCGCGGAACGGCTCTCGTTGTGCAGCCCGTACTGGACCGCGAGCCGCTCCAGGGTGTTGCCGGAGTCCCAGACCACGTTGCCGGCGGTGTCGAAGATGGTCCAGCCGCGGGTGCCGCCCTTCCAGTCGCCCTCGTTCGCGGTGGCGAGCCGGTTGTTGCCGATCCAGGCGATGGAGTCGGGCTCGCGCGGCACGTCGGTGATGCTCCCGGTCTGGTCGATCACCCCGTCCTTCTTCGTGTCGATCCCGGTCACGGTGTTCGTGCCGCAGCTGAACGCCGAGGTGAGGGCGGCGGACTTGCCGTCGATGATCACCACGCCGTTGTTCTCCTGCAGCGTGACCGCCACCTGGTTGCGCGCGTTGATCGTCACGTACTCGGGCTCGGGATCGGTCGGCTCGGTGATGCCGGCGTCGGCCAGCATCGGCAGCGCCGTGCCGTCCTCGGCCACCAGCGGCACCTTCGTCGCACTCCACGACGTGGCGGCGCCCTTCAGCCCGATCAGCTGGACGAAGCCGGCCGGCAGCTGCGGCAGGTCGCCCTCCTCCCCGCCGTCGGGGGTGGCGCTCTCGTCGCGCTCGTTCTCGATCGCGACCGCGGCGAGGCTGCCGTCGGGGCTGACCGCGATCGAGTCGGGCTGGCCGCCCAGGTCGATCGAGTGCACCCGGGTGCGGTCGCTCAGCCGCACCACGTCGAGGCGTCCGGACGGGTCGGTGTAGCTCTGCGAGGTGTTCACCACGACCAGCACGTAGCCGCCCACCACCGCGACCGAGGTGGGCTCGTCGTCGGCGTCGCCGAGCTCGGCCAGCGACAGGGTGCCGATGCCCTTCGGCTGCTTCGGGTTCGAGATGTTCACGAAGCCGATCCGCTTGCCCGGGGAGTCGGTGTAGATCAGCGTCTTGCCGTTGCGGCTCACCGCGGAGATCTCGGCGACGGTCTCGTCGGCGGGGTCAACGCCGTCGGGAACGTTGGCGTACACCGGGAAAGTCGCGGTGCGCACGAAGTGGCGCGAGCCGCCGGCTTCGGCGGGTCGGGCTGCGGCGAGGCTGAGACTGGTGGTGAGTGCTGCGGCTGTGACGAGCGCGGCGATGCGGGCCATGGTTCTCCTTCGGTGCTCCGGTCATTCAGCACCGTTGCGTAGCGCGGAGAACCTGCCGCGACGCGCAGGTGAACGACGGGTGAGGAGCGGGTGCGGAGTGGCTCAGGCGGGCAGGTCCCAGGTGTGCACGGGCTCGTTGGAGTGCATCCGGACGGCGTAGGCCGCGAGCATCTCGCGCAGGGCGTCGGTCCGGGACGCCCCCCGCTCCTCGAGCCGGCGGACCGTGGCCACCTGCCAGTCGGCGCCGTTGCGCCCGGTCAGGCACCGGGCCTCGATCACGCCGAGCAGCCGGTCGCGCACGCCGGCGTCCACACCCCAGGCGTCCAGCCCCTCATGGGCCATCGGCAGCAGTTCGCGCAGCACCAGTTCGCTGGCCGGCACCTCCCCGCGTCCGGGCCAGAACAGGGTGGCGTCGATGCCGTTGCGCGCGCCGATCGCGAAGTTCTCCGTCGCGGTGTTGAACGACATCCGCGACCACACCGGCCGGTCCTCCTCGGCCATCGAGCGCAGCGCCCCGTAGTAGAACGCCGCGTTGGCCAGGGTGTCGACGATGGTCGGCCCGGCGGGCAGCACCCGGTTCTCCACACGCAGGTGCGGGCGGCCGTCCACGATGTCGTAGATCGGCCGGTTCCAGCGGTAGATGGTGCCGTTGTGCAGCCTCATCTCGGCGAGCTTCGGGGTGCGTCCGGCGTCGAACGCCTCCTGCGGGTCCTCGTCGTCCAGCTCGGGCAGCATCGCCGGGAAGTAGCGGGTGTTCTCCTCGAACAGGTCGAAGATGGACGTGATCCAGCGCTCCCCGAAGAACACCCGGGGACGCACGCCCTGGTTCTTCAGCTCCTCCGGGCGGGTGTCCGCGGCCTGCGTGAACAGCTCGATCCGGGTCTCGGCCCACAGCTCCTTGCCGAGGAAGTACGGGCTGTTCGCGCCCAGCGCCAGTTGCGGCCCGGCCAGCACCTGGGCGGCGTTCCAGTGCGCCGCGAAGTCGGCCGGACGCACCTGCAGGTGCAACTGCACCGACGTGCACGCCGACTCGGGCGCGAGCGAGTCGGCGTAGCGCAGCAGCCGCTCCCCCGCCGGTCCGGCGATGTCGAGGTGGATGTCCTCCCCGCGCGCGGCCAGCACCGCGTCGTTCAGGGCCTGGTAGCGGGCGTTCGCGCTCATCCAGTCGCCCTCGAAGGTCTC
>JBDHZJ010000150.1:0-6099 GCA_039811825.1 Propionicimonas sp. | reverse complement strand
AGCGCGGTCTCGCCGAGGAAGGCCACCCCGCTGGCCCCGGACCACTCGGGACGGTCGGTGCCGAAGTTGGACCCCATGTCGCCGAGCGCCGCGGCCGACAGCAGCGCGTCGCAGGCGGCGTGGGCTGCGACGTCGCCGTCCGAGTGCCCGGCCAGCCCGACCGGTTCGCCGGGGAAGGCGAGGCCCGCGACCCACAGCGGGACGCCGGCCTCGAACGCGTGCACGTCGGTGCCGACGCCCACCCGGATCACTTGGTCAGCTCCTTGCCGTGCCACTGGCGCCAGAACCGCTTGCCGGAGTGGTGCCCGAGGCTGGCCCGGACGCGCCAGAGCGCGCGGGCCACGGTGAGGTCGGCGGGCTCGGTGATCTTCATGCCCATCCGGGAGCCCGGCACGAGCGTCACCGGGTGGCCGTTGCTCTCGCAGCAGGACACGTCGTCGGTGAAGTCCAGGCCCTGCTCGGCCATCCTGGCGTGGCTCTCCAGCAGCACCTGCAGGTCGAACCCCTGCGGCGTCTGGACGGCGCGCAGCCGGGACCGGTCGAACGGCGCGTTCTCGTCCTCGTCCCCGTTCGGCACCACCCGGATGCTGTCGGTCACCGGGACGACCGGCGCGACCGCGGGCGCACCCTCGCGCACCGCGTTGATCACGTTCTCGATCACGTAGGCGGGCATCATCGGGCGGACCGCGTCGTGCACGAGCACGACCTTCGCCTTCGACAGCCTCGGGTGGTTTCGGATCACGTCGAGGCCACACTGCACCGACTGCTGCCTGGTGTCGCCGCCGGCCGTCGTGATCACCGGGATCGGCGAACCCATCAGGGCCGCCTTGAACAGGTGGGAGACGTTGCCGTTGATCACCACCACGGCGTCGGTGCAGCCGCCCGCCGCCAGTCCCTCGACGGCGACCGCGACGACCGCGCGGCCGAGGATCCGCAACGTCGGCTTCGGCTTCGTGCCGCCGAAGCGACGGCCCAACCCAGCGGCCACGACGACCGCCACCACTGGTTCAGACACGCCTCGCAGTATAGGCGGACGCGGGAGCCGTCAGGACTGCGCGCGGCGCAGTACCTCGGTGGCGAGTTCGGCGTCGAGGACGACCACGTCGATCACGCCCGCTCGGAGCGCGGCCAGCACGCCGCGGGCCTTCGCCGTGCCCCCGGCCAGGCCGACCACGGTCGGAATCCGGCGCAGGTCGTCGAAGTCGACACCGATCACCCGGGTCGAGGTGGGTCCGGTGAGGGGGACGCCGGCATCGTCGAAGAAGCGGCCGCAGAAGTCCCCGGCCGGATCGCGGGCCGCTACCTCCTCGCGCTCCTGCGGCGTCAGCCGCATCGCGGTCAGCAGCCGCTCGCTGCTGCCGCCGGCGACCCCCACTGAGCCGATGCCCGCCCACGCGGTGTCGACGGTTGCGGCCAGCTCGAGGGCGCTGCGGACGCTGGACTCGCGCAGGATCGCGGCGCAGGTCTCCGGCGACTCCGTGATCGCGGGCGCGTCGATCCGGCGGGCCCGGACACCGAGCTTCTGGGCCAGCGTGTACAGCGAGGTCGTGCCGGACGGCGCGGTGTCGAGGGCGGACGAGCCGCCCACCAGGGGCAGCAGTTCGAGGTCGGGCGGGGCGGCCAGCGGCTCGACCACCTCGACGAGCCGGGCGATGGTCGACCCCCAGCTCAGGCCCACCCGGCGCATCGACCAGAGCCGGTCGGCGAACAACTGGGCGCCGAGCTTGGCCACCACCTCGGTCGGGCCGAGGTCGGCGGCGCCGGTGCCCACCCACGCCCCGGCGAGCCCGAAGGTCCGTTCCAGGCGCGCCTCGAGGTGCGCCACCCGGTCGACCTCGAGCCTCGGGTCGTGGATGATGATGCGAACCACGCCGGCGTCCCTGGCCGCGGCCAGGGTGCGCGACACGGCGGACTCCGAGATGCCGAGGGCGTGGGCGACGCTCCGCTGGGATCGTCCTTCTTCGTAGTACATGCGCGCAGCCGCGACCAGCACGTCGAGCGACCGTGTGGACGGCATGCCCTCACGCCCCTTTCGTCCGGCCGACCTACGCAGCCTACTAGGCGAGCAGCAGCACGGGATCCTGCAGGAAGGTCTGCATCAGGTCCAGCGCACGGGCCGCGTCGGCGCCGTCGGCCGCCCGGTGGTCCACGGTCAGTCCGGCCTCGCAGGCGATCTGCACGGTGAGCTCCCCGTCCGCGTCCACCACCGGACGACGGCCCACGGCGCCCAGCGAGAGCGCGGTGGCCTGCGGCGGCGTGAGCAGCGCGTTGAACCGGTCGACGCCCATGCCGCCGAGGTTCGACACCGTGCCGGTGCCGCCCGCGAACAGGTTCGGGTCGATCTGGCCACCCTTGATGGTCTCGGCCAGCTCCCGGACGGCCCGGTCGAGCTGCCGCAGCGTGATCTGGTCGGGATCGCCGACCACGGGCGCGAGCAGGCCCTGCGGGGTGTCCACGGCCAGCGAGACGCCGACCCGGTCGTTGCGCTGCACGCCGGTGCCCACCCAGTAGCCGTTCAACTGCGGCATCTCCCGCAGCACCAGGGCGTACGCGCGGACCAGGATGGACGTCCAGCTGATCCCCTTCAGCGAGGTCTCGCGGGCCCGGGCGAGCCGGCCGAGGTCGAGCACCCGGAACACCGTGAACTGCGGGATCGCCGCACTGGCGTTCATCACGTTGGCCGTCGCCACCCGCATCCGGCGGACCTTGTCGTCGCCGAGCAGCTCACCGGTCTGCGCGGGCACCGGGGCGGCCGGCATCGACACCGGAGCGGGCACGGCAGCCGGGGCAGCCGCAGCGGCCGCAGGCGCCGCGGGGGTCGCCTGCGCGGCCCGGTCGCGCCGGGTGATCGCCTCGCGCACGTCCCTGGCCCGGATCGTCCGGGACGGGCCGGTGCCGGTGACCGTGCGCAGGTCGATGCCCTCCTCGGCCGCGATCCGCCGGGCCAGCGGGACGGCCCGGATCGGCTCGGCGGAGGTCACGTGCGGCGACACGTCGGACGCGGGCGTGGCCGGCTCGACCCGGCGGGGTTCGGGCTCGGCCGCCTCGGGCTCCGCGGCCTCGGCCGCGGGCGGCGCGGCGAACAGGTCGCCGAGCAGGTCGGCGGTCTCGGTCTGCAGGTAGGCCATCGGTTCGCCGACGGGCAGTTGGGCGCCCTCGCCGGCGATGATCTCCTCCATCACGCCGTCGAAGGTGGCCTCGACCTCCATGTCGACCTTGTCGGTGGTGACCACGACGACGGCGTCGCCGTTGGTGATCTTGTCACCGGGGCCGACCAGCCACTCCACGATGGTGCCGAACTCCATCGTCATCGACATCTTCGGCATGTTCAGCGGGACTCGGGGCATCGCTGCTCACCACTCCCGGACGAGGGCGGTCGCCTCGCGGACGATGTCGTCGACCTGCGGCACGCTCGCCTTCTCCAGCTTGGGGTTGTACGGGATCGGGGTGTCCAGTCCGCCGAGGCGGCGCACCGGGGCGAGCAGCGAGCCGAAGGCCCGCGACTCGGTGATGGTCGCCGACACCTCCGCCATGAAGCCGCCGAACTTCACCGCCTCCTGCACCAGCAGCACGCGGCCGGTCTTCTCCACCGACGACAGGATCAGCTCGGTGTCGAGCGGACGGATCGTGCGCGGGTCGATCACCTCTGCGCTGATCCCCTGTTCGGCCAGGTGCTGGGCGGCCTCGATGGCGCGCTGCACCTCGACCGAGGTCGCCACGATGGTCAGGTCGGTGCCCTCACGCTCGATGTGGCCCTCGCCGAGGCGGACCTCCGGGAAGACGTCGGGCACCTGGAAGCTCTGCTTGTAGAGAAGCTTGTGCTCCAGCACGATCACCGGGTTCGGGTCCTTCAGCGCGGCCAGCAGCAGGGCGCCGGCGTCCGTGGCGTTCGACGGCATCACGACCTTCAGGCCGGGGATGTGCGCGAACCACGCCTCCAGCGACTGGCTGTGCTGCGCGGCGGCGCCGGTACCCGAGCCGCCCGGGGCCCGGATCACCAGCGGGACGCTGGCCTGGCCGCCGACCATGAAGTAGATCTTGGCGGCCTGGTTCACGATCTGGTCCATCGCCTGCGCGCTGAAGTCGGAGAACTGGATCTCCACGATCGGGCGCATCCCGGTGAGGGCCGCGCCGACGCCCATGCCCACGATGCCCAGCTCCGAGATCGTGGTGTCGCGCACCCGCTCGGTGCCGAAGCGCTCGTAGAGGTCGTTCTCCACGCCGAAGGCGCCGCCGTAGATGCCGACGTCCTCGCCCATCAGGAAGACGCGCTCGTCGGTCTCCATCGCGATCGCCATCGCCTCGCGGATCGCCTCCGCGTAGGTCATCGTCCTCATGCCTGCGCCTCCTCGGCGTAGAAGTCATCGGGGGCGTACACGCCGGCGAGCATCGCCTCGACCGTGGGCTCCTCGCCCTTCGTGCCGAAGACCACCGCGTCGCGGATCTCCTGCCGCACGCCGGCCTGGATGGCGTCGAGTTCCTCCTCGGTGAGCAGCCCAGCCTCCAGGACGCCGGCCGAGTAACGCTGGATCGGGTCCTTCTCCCGCCACTCGGCGATCTCCTGCTTGCTGCGGTACAGGTTCTTGTCCGACTTCGAGTGCCCGCGCCAGCGGTAGGTGACCGCGTCGACGAAGCTGGGGCCGCCGCCGGCCCGGGCGCGCTCGACCGCGCGTCCGACCGCCTCGGCGACCGCCTCGACATCGTTGCCGTCGACGGTCTCGCCCGGCATGCCGTAGCCGGCGGCCTTGTCGCTGAGCTTGTCCACCTTGTAGGCGGCCAGGCTGGGCAGCGACATGCCGTACTGGTTGTTCTCGCAGAGGAAGACCACCGGCAGGTCCCACATGGACGCCAGGATCATCGCCTCGTGCCAGGCGCCCTCGCCCACGGCGCCGTCGCCGTGCACGCAGACGGTCACGTTGTCGGTGCCGCGGAGCTTCTGGGACAGGCCCGCCCCGGACGCGATCGGCAGCCCGCCGGCCACGATGCCGTTGGCGCCGAGGTTCCCGGTGGCCACGTCGGCGATGTGCATCGAGCCGCCGCGACCCTTGCAGTAGCCGTTCTCCCGGCCGAGCAGTTCGGCCATCATCCGGCCGAGGTCGGCGCCGCGGGCGATCGTGTGGCCGTGCCCGCGGTGGGTGCAGGTGATCACGTCCCCGTCGACGAGGTGTCGGCTGGCTCCCACCGGCACGGCCTCCTGGCCGATCGACAGGTGCATGGTGCCGTGCATCATGCCCCGGCCGTAGAGGTCTTCGACCGCCTCCTCGAAGAGGCGGATGCGCCACATGTCCCGCAGGACCTGGGTCGCTCGTGTCTTGTCTGACGCCACACTCATGGGCCCAACCTTAGCTTGATTGTGCAAGTTCTGTCATCTTCGGATCGTTATAACGCATTTTCATGCAGATAGAGGGCCTGCGTCCAGAAAGTTCCGGAAGGTGTGCCCGGTTACTCGGCGCCGGCGAGGTTCAACACGGCCCGGGCCAGGTCCTCGTCCACGACGATCTCGTCCAGGGTTCCCGACCGCAGGGCGCCCACCACGCCGAGGGCCTTCTCCACCCCCGCCGCCAGCCCGACCACGTCGGGCAGGGCGCGCAGTTCCTCGACGCTGATCCCGATCACGCGCTGCGACGTGGGCAGGCCGAGGGGTCGTCCGCTCGCGTCGTAGAAGCGCCCGCAGATGTCGCCGGCGGGCGACTGCCGGGACAGCAACGCGGCCTCGGCCTCGCTCAGGTGCATCGCGGCCACCACCCGGCGCGAGTTGTGGACGCCGTACGAGCCGACCCCGACGAACGCGAGGTCGACGCCGGCCGCGCGTTCGATGGCACTGCGGATCACCGACTCCCTGACCAGCGCCTGCCAGGTCTCCGGCGACTCCACCACGGCGGGCGACTCGAAGCGGAAGGAGAGCGCCCGCAGCTTGGCGGCGAGCACCTCCAGCGAGGTGTTGCCCGCGGGCCCCGCGTCGGACGGCAGGCCCCCGACCAGCGGACAGATCCGCAGGGCGTTGTTGATCGGCTCCACATTGACCAGGCCGGCGAACCGCTCGATCATCGCGCCCCAGCTGATCCCGAAGGAGGTGATCCGGGTGTAGCGCTCCTCGAA